>CAOKFJ010000044.1 GCA_948467695.1 uncultured Allobaculum sp.
GCATCGCTCTCCATCGCCCCCGTCTTCCGACAAAGCGGCGTTCTTTTCTGCAGAAGACGCACCGGAGGCATCACGCCTGTTCAGCGCTTCAATGATGCGTTTTGCCAGTTCATCCTTGTGCGACGCGCCGACAAGCAGATCGACGCCGAGCGCGTTTCGTTCTTCTTCGCTGCTCACCTGCACAAAACAGCCGGCAGCCGCGCAGAACGCGTTGGGATTTTCACGTTTCATGCGGTTGATTTTGCGGCGCGATTTTGCGGCGGCAGTGTTGGTGACCGTGCAGGTGTTGATGATCAGCACATCTGTCGGCTCGCCTGCTTTGGCCTGCACAAAGCCCGCTTTTTCGAGCTGTTCGGCATAGTAGGCCGACTCGTATTCGTTGACCTTGCAGCCGAGAGTTTCAATTTCAAACGTTCTCATGCACAAACCTCTTCTTCTATTTCAGCCACTTCAAAAGAACCTTCTTCCATGGAGCGGCGATTTGTCTGGTTGATCTGGTACTGATACTGTGCCACGCTCAGCACGAAGCACGCGGCGGTTTCCGCGCGAAGGATATTCGCGCCAAGCGAACAGCGGACAAACCCGTCATCGGCAAGACGCTCTGCTTCTTCAGGGGCAAATCCGCCCTCGGGTCCGATCACAAAGGTAGCGGAGTTCCAGTCCCCCGAGAGCTCGCCATACAGACCCCTGGACGTATCTTCTTTTTCGTAAGCCATCACGCTGATGTCGCTTTTATAGTCTTTGAGTTTCGAAATGGTGCAGACAGGCGCGAGTTCAACCAGATCGGTGCGGTTGGACTGGCGGCATGCCTGTTCGAGAATCGAAGCCCAGCGCGCGCGTTTTTTTTCTTCTTTTTTCGGCTCGATCTGCACAATCGTCCGCGCGCTTGTAAACGGCACGATGCGCGTCGCTCCGATTTCCGCCGCTTTCTGCAGCATCCATTCGAATTTGTCAGCTTTAATAAGCGCGAAACAAAGCGTCAGTTCGGGCTGTTCTTTGGAGGTGTCTTCGATTTCTTCCAGAATTTCCAGAAACGGTTTCTGGATGGTTCTTGCCATGAATACGCCATTGTCGGCGACAACGCGGATACGCTCTTTTTCGGTAGTGCGCAGCACATCGAAGATATGATGCGCGAGAACGTCATCGAGCTCGATGACTTCGCCAGTCAGCGCCGCGCCGGTATAGAACACCTGCTTCATTCAGGTTCGTTCTCCGTCATGGCGACAAGCTTGCGCACGTCAAAGGGTTTGAGACGGCGGCATTCGCCGGGTTTCATGCCCATAACATTGACAAAGCCAAAGCGCGAGCGGTGCAGCTTGCGCACCTCGTAGCCGAGGGCTTCCATCATTTTTTTGACCTGGTGGTTTTTGCCCTCGTAGATGGTCAGATCGAGCTGCATGCGGTCGCGCGGCACGTCTTTGTTCTTGATGAACACTTTTGCAGGAGCGAATTTTTCACCATCGTATGTAAATCCGCGGCGAAGTTTCTTCACGTCTTCTTCCGTCAGCATGCCCTGCAGATTGACTTCGTATGTTTTAGGCAGATGATAGCGCGGATGCATCATCTTGTTGGCGAACGCGCCATCGTTTGTCAGCAGCAGCACGCCGCTGGTGTCGTAGTCAAGACGACCCACAGGAAATACGCGCACATTTGCGGGCACATAATCCATAACCGTCTGGCGGTCCTTGTCGTCCTTGACGGTTGTTACGCAGCCTTTGGGTTTGTTGAGCACGTAGTAGACTTTCTCGTCGCGCGAGATGGTCTTGCCATTGACGGTAATGCTGTCGGAAAAGTCGGCTTTGGTTCCGAGTGTCGAAACCACTTTTCCGTTTACTTTCACTTTTCCCGCCAGAATCAGCTCTTCGGCTTTTCGTCTCGAGCAGATACCTGACTGGGCAATCAATTTCTGAAGTCGTTCCATTATGATTCCTCCACTTCATCAAAGAGAGAGCTTTGCATCTCCCCTAGTTCAACCTCGGGCAGATCCCCGAGGGATTCAATTCCAAATGTATCGTAAAACGCCGGCGTGACCTGGTATAAAAGCGGCCGGCCGATGGCGTCGAGATGTCCGCACGTTTCCACAAGTCCTCGTGCCTGCAGCTTCTTGAGCATCATATCGCTCGAAACGCCGCGGATCTCATCGATTTGCACTCGGGTGATCGGCTGACGGTACGCGACAAGCGACAGCACCTCCATCGCCGGTGCGGAAAGCGCGCTGCTGCGTATCTTGGAATACAGCTTCTGCGCGAACGGATAAATCGGTTCTTTGGCGACATATTTCCAGCAGCCGCCGTATCGCACAAGTTCGATGCCGCGATCTTCCGACAGGCAGTCGTGCTTCATTTCTTCAAGGGTGCTGACAAGGGTCGATCGCTCGCACCAGTCGAGCACGGACTGCAGCTGAAGAAGCGTCAGTCCCTCTTCACCGCTGGTGAAGATCAGCCCTTCAAGCAGGGATTTCAGTGATTCACTGGAAGCTGATGAATCCATATATCGTCCTTTCCATTTTCCTGATCAAGATATACGCCGGCAGCGCCCTCGTGAACGAGTTCGAGCACCGCCAGAAAGGTCACCACCGCTTCGTGCAGAGTATGAATGTCTTCAAGCAGACGCTCGAAGCGTACAGGTGTTTCGCTAAAGCATTCCATATTGAGAATCTGCGCCATTCGCGTCTCGATGCTCAGTTCCTTGACCTCTACCTTTGTCTGATAAGGCTGTATGAGCTGATAGCGTCTGAGCACGCGCACAAACGCCTTGGAGAGCGCGTCAGGCGATATGGAAAGCTTCTCGTCATAGGAGGGCGTGTTCTGCCACTCTTCAATGCGGCTTGAGGGCTCGCGCCCGAGTTTCATCGCTCTATCCCTGGCGAGCTTTGCGATGGCTTCGGACTGCGCTTTGCATTTTTCATATTCGCGAAGCCTTCTGGCCAGTTTCTGCGCCGGATCTTCGACGTAGCCTTCTTCATCCGGCTCGATGACTTCAGGTCTTGGCAGAAGCTTTTTTGATTTGTATTCGAGAAGCGTCGCAAATTCGACAAGATACTCGCTGCTAACATCAAGCGCAAGCGAAAGTGCCTGATGAATGTAGTCGCAGTACTGCGCCGCGAGAATATCCAGATTGAGCTCGAACAAATCGAGTTTGGAGGAGCGCACAAGATGAAGCATCAGATCAAGCGGACCTTCAAACTGATCAAGACAGACTTTAAATTCCATTCGTTTCTCCTCCCTTCAGTATACCATTGCCCGCATATCGCCTGATTCGGGCGGCTTCAGGCATGAAGACACCCCGACAGGCGCGCTGCGTATTCGTGTATATGCTTCGGATTTCCCGTTTGTTTTGCATGATTCGTTTGTATTGATTAAAATCAACGCAAGGCGCACAGCACAATCCGAATGATTTCGCGGATTTTTTCGCGGATGCATACAAATTACACATTATAAACGATCTTGCCGATTGTGTCTGTTCCGTGCCGGAAAGGAGTGTCTATGAAACGCGCCATTTTATTCCTTGCAGCCGCGCTGTTTATTCTGCTGGTCATCGACCCCAACCTCAGTGCAAGTCTCTCGCCTGAACAGGAGAAGATACCTGTCTATGACGATAACGCTCCTTTGCGAACCAATGACGAGGTCGAACTGCGACGCAGTTCGTCAAACGCGCTGATTTACATCGACCCTGCGCGCGGAGGACGGGACAGCGGCTATGTCGCTCCTTCGGGCACAAGCGAAAAAGACCTTCTGATGCAGATGGCCCTGACCATCGGCACCGCCCTCGAAAACGCCGGATATCGCGTTGAATACTCGCGCTGGTACGATGATGTGCCGGCGTGCACAGATACCGAAAACTGCGAAGCGGTACGCATTCAGAAAGCGCGTGAGGCCGGCGCCGACTACGTTCTGTCGCTGCAGATGAATCAGGACAATTCTCTTCATCAGGGCTATTCTCTGTTTGTGCGTCCCGACAACGACCTGCTCATCGGCCTGTCGCGCGATATCGCGGACGAAATCCAGAACGCCAACTATTCCCGTTTCGAAGGACTCGACACCGACCATTTCGACGCGTTCCCCGTTTTGCAGGATCCAAATCTCAACGCGATTCTGCTTCAGATCGGCTATGTCACCAATCCGCAGGACTATTCGCGCATGTCGGATTCGAAATTCCAGACGCGCATTGCCAACGCGGTTACCCGCGCTTTTCTCAACACCGTCAACTGAAACTGAAGGTTCATCTTCAGCGCTCCGGTTTATGAACCCGAAGCTTAGAGGCAGGCATATTTGCATACCCCTTCGAAGCATTCGGGTTTTGCATTTTTTTGCTTCGATTTAACCGCTTGAGCGTTTTAGCACTTTTCGCTTTAAAGATTCGAATTAAAATGAATTCGATTCATTTCTCTATGTTTCCAAAATCCACCTGCCTGATATGAATATTGTGAAACAATTCAGGCCTGCCTGTTTCTGTCCGCCCTCTGGAAACTTTCTTGCGTTCTGCATAAGAATGCGCCCTTTTCAGGCGCAAGGCGGACAGAGCCGCTGATCACTTGAAAACAGATTGTGCATGCTTCCTGATGGCGTATGTGACGCGAAAACGGCATGGACAGGACCGCAGTTCGGTTTTGACAGTCTGTTTTAAAGACGAAAGGAAAATCATGAACAAAGACAACACCAGCATTCTGTACAAGGGACCCATTTTCTCCATTGTGCGCACCGAACTTGAGCTGAACGGCAAGATGGTTGACCGTGATGTTCTCGTTCATTCCGGAGGCGCCGGCATTCTCGCGCTGCAGGATGGCAAAGTGCTCATGGTCCGACAGAAACGTGCCGGATCGGGACGCGAAATGATTGAAATTCCCGCCGGCATGATCGACAGCAATGAAGATCCCCGACAGACCGCACTTCGCGAACTCAATGAAGAAACCGGCTATGAAGCCGAGAAGATCGAACTGATCACCTCTTTTTACCCCACTCCGGGCTATGACAGCGAGCGACTTTTCATCTATCGCGCCACAGGACTCGCACCCGCTAAAAAGCGTCTGGAAATGGACGCGGATGAAGAAATCGATCTGTTCTGGATGGATCTTGACGAAGCAAAAGCAAAAGTTTTCAACGGATTGAAGACGCCAAAACAATCATCGCGCTTCTGATGGCGTAAGCCTCTTTATAAAACGAAATGCGCCGCATCAATGAAGCGGATGAAAAGAACTGAATGGATTTCCATTCCCAAAACAAAAAGAAGAAAACGAAAGAAAGGAGCAGCAATTTGGAAAATTTTATTTTTATTTCCCCAAACTACCCGCAGGGCTACTGGATGTTCTGCCGCGGTCTGAAGGAACAGGGCGCGCGCGTGCTGGCGGTGATCGACACCGACTACAATGCTCTTGCCCCCGAACTGATCGCCAATTTTGACGAATGCTACAAAGTCTCCTCGTTTCACAACTACGACGAAGTGTATCGCGCAGTCGCCTACTTCGCCGCGAAATACGGAAAACCCGACTGGATTGAATCCAACAACGAAGCATGGCTTGATCTTGACGCCAAACTGCGCGACGACTTCAATGTAAAATCAGGCTTCAGCTACGAACAGATTGAAGAATTCCAGTCTAAAGCGGCAATGAAAGCCTACTACCAGAAAGCCGGCATTCCCGTAGCGCCGTATATTCTTCCCAAAACCCTCGAAGAAGCGAAGGCGTTCGCCGAAGTGCATGGCTGGAATCTGGTGCTCAAGCCCGACCATGGCGTCGGCGCAAGCTTTACCTGGCACATTCACAATCCCGAAGAACTCGAGAAATACTGGATCGAATCGCAGGCGCTCTGCCTGCAGATGATTCTGGAAAAATTCATCACCGGCAACGTCGTGACACTTGATGGTCTGGCTGATGCAGATGGAAACATCCGCTTCCTTGGCGGCATGAACTATGTCTCCAACTGCATGGATTCCGTTCAGAATCACGATTCGATCGGCTGCTACTACAACTTTGAAATCAGTCCCGAACGCCATCAGCTCGCGCAGAATGTCGTGAGCGCATTCGGCATCAAGAGCCGTTTCTTTCATGGCGAATACTTTGAACTGACCGAAGATCAGCCGGGCATCGGTTCAACCGGAGATCTCTGCGCGCTTGAAATGAACTTCAGACCGCCAGGAGGATTCTGCCCCGATCTGATCAACTATTCCTTCGATACGGATATCTACCGTCTGTGGGGAAAAGTGCTTCTCACCAATGAATGCGATGTGCAGGAGACCGCTCCCTATTCCGCCGGATTTGTCGGAAGACGAAGCGGTGTCGACTACATCAATTCGCTGGAAATGCTGATGAGCAAATACAAAGCGGAACTTCTCGGCGTAGAAGTCCTTCCGCCGGCCTTTGCGAGCGCCATGGGTGACGTGACGATCAAGGCCCGCTTTACCACGCCTGAACGGCGCGTTGAATTCTTCGCGGATTCGTTCGCGCGCCGCATTACCGAAAATTGATCGTAAAATACGATCTGTTTGCCAGCAGTCTTCAGCGAAACGTCACCATACACATGTATCTTCCTGACGACTACATGACCAGTCAGAAGCGCTATCCGGTCCTGTACATGTTCGATGGACACAATCTGTTCTTCGACGAAGATGCCACGTACGGCCGTTCCTGGCGCCTGCTCAACCACTTGTACGCGCTCGAAAAAGACATCATCGTCGCCGGTGTGGAATGCAGCCACGAAGGCAATGACCGTCTGAGCGAATACGCTCCCTTTGACTTCTACGATCCCGAGTTTGGAGGAATTGAAGGACGCGGCGATGCGACGATGGAATTCATCATCCGCACGCTCAAGCCGTATATCGACCATCACTTTCCCACGCTCAAAGACCGTAAAAACACATGGATCGCCGGTTCGTCATGCGGCGGATTGATGAGCATATACGCTCTTGCCGCGTATTCCAACGTCTTTTCGAAAGCCGCAGCGCTTTCCCCTTATGTGCTCCCCTGCGCAAGTACGCTTCTCTACTGCACAAGCACGACATACATCCAGTCGCCAAGCGCCCTGTATCTGTCATGGGGCGCGCGCGAGGGAAACGGCGCGCATGAATTTGTGCAGGAGACAGCCTGTCTTGGCGAGCTGTCCAACATCCTTCTTTCAAAAAATGTAAAACTCAAGTTTCGTGTCAATCCAGTTGGCGAACACTGTGAAGCAGAATGGGAAAGCCTTGCAGACGAGTTTTTGAGGTTCCTTGCGCGATGAACCGCAAACCTGTCATTAAGCATCTGAACGATTTTGACGGGCGGACAATCGTCATTTCCGATATTCACGGCAACGATACCCTCTTCGCCCGTCTGCTTGAAAAGTGCAAATACGTACCGGTGAAAGACCGCCTGATTCTACTGGGCGATCTGGTCGAGAAAGGGTATGAAAACCTCGCGACTCTGCATCGCATCATGGATTTGTGCAAATACAATGAAGTGTACGCGATCATGGGAAACTGCGATTTTGTCGCCAAAAACATCCTGTTCTCCTATCGTCTCGAATACCTGCGCCACGTTCTGCAAAACCGCGACGGCTCTCTGCTTCACGAAATGGCAAAAGAAGCCGGTATTGAACCGCTCTCGAACGAGACGGACATGAACGAATGGGCAGCTGCCCTTCGCCATGCCTATCTTGACGAACTGATCTTTTTAAACGATCTTCCGCATGTCCTCATTACGCCGACAACGATTTTTGCGCACTCCGGCATTGAAGACGAAGAAACGATCGCGGACGATTTCCGCTTCGTCATGACCCGTTTTCGCTTTGACGAAGAAGACAAGCATTTTTCCAGACGTGTCGTGGTCGGCCATATGCCGGTCAGCGAATACTGTCTGCGCAAAGCTGATTTTAATCCGCGCGTCAATTACGAGAAAAACATCATCTCGATCGACGGCGGCAACATCGTCAAGAAAGCCGGTCAGCTCAACGCGCTGATTCTTCACCCCGCCTGGATGGAAACGATCAGCGAAGATCTTCTCGATTCCGTCAAAGTCCTGCACACAACCAGGCCGCATAACTTCGCTCCATTCTATCTCAACTGGAGCGATGGAGAAGTCGAGGTTCTTGAAACACGCGAACATCAGTCTCTCGTTTTCTCGGCAAGTCTTGGACGGCGTTTCTGGATCGACAACGAGTTTCTTCAGGATCACAAGGGATCGAATTTCACCAGCTATGAAATGCCCCTGACAATCGGCGAGAGCGTCAAATTAGTCAATGTCTGGAGTCACAAAGCACAGATCAAGAAAAACGGAATTCTTGGCTGGACGGATGTCTCCAATCTCGAACTAAGCGACGAGCAGAAAGCCAGACCGGTAGATCTCAACTAAAATACCGCAAGGGTATCACTGAGACAACCAACGCACTTTCACCTGCACGGGATAAGCATACGCAGTAAAACAAAAGGTCTTCGTCATTTGCATGTTTATGCAAATTGGCGAAGACCTTTTCTATGCAGATTTATTGTCGTTGATCTCTGTCTGTTCGTTGCCTTTTTCGTTTTGCAGATTCTTTGTTCGAAACGGATCACTGTCGTGGACGAACGAATCGTTTTCCGGAAAGAGAATCTGAGAAGAGGCTTTTTCCAGATCAATGCGTCTTGAACGCTTGACGGGAACATCAACTTTTCCCTGTTCAAGACGAATGATTTTTGCGCGCGTGTTTTCCACCTGACGCTTTGAATAAAAGAAGAAACGCGTAAGCGTCGACACGATCAGCATGCCCATCGCAAGCATCCCGGCGATCGAAAGCAGATTGATCATTTTAATCGCGCCCTCGCCTACCTGACCGGTCGCAAAGTCAACCATCATTTTGTAGGCGGTTCCGCCTGGAACAAGCGGAATGAGCGCAGGAGCGGTAAAAGTCGTCACGGTCGTTTTCTGTCGGCGCGCGAAGTATTCTCCGAGCACGCCGATGGCTATTGCCGCGATAAAGTTGGACATCCCCTCTCCCCAGCTGCAGCCGATCAGTAGCGTATAGACCAGACCGCCGATCGCGCCGGTAAGACCGGATAGAACCAGATTCCAGCCGCGCACATTAAAGAGTACGCCAAATCCCAGAGAAGCCAGTCCGGCACCAAGAAATCCTTTCCAGAAAAGAACAAAATATACTGGCAGATTCATCACATCGCCCCCGTCATAAAAAGCCCGATCAGTACACCGATCGCGATGGCGCATGCGCAAAGCAGCGCCTGCATGAGAAGCACCAGGGCAGAGAGCGGTTCATCGATATCCGAATCTCGAAGCGCATTGGTAATTGTAAGTCCCGGAACAAGAAGCATGATCGAGGAAATGATCATGATCGACTGCGATGCTTCCGGCACATGCCGATGCAGTAGCACAGAGCATGCCGAGGCAAGAAAGGCGAGAAACATATTGACCAGATACGAATTGAGATGAATTTTCTCGCAGACCACGGTAAAGAATCGCACAATCAGACCGATCACGAAAACAAAAACGAGATCCGCGAGATTTCCGCCGAAAAACATTGAGAAGCCTGCAGCGCCGATTGCTCCCCAAAGCGCTTTTGTCTCCGGAGAAAAATCCGGTGTTTCTTCAATCTCAGCCAGTCTCTCAAGTATCTGATCCGGCGTGAAATGCTTTCTTTCCGCCTGGCGGGAAAGATCATTTACCGCGCTGACAACGGAAAGGTTTCGACCGGTGTCATGAATGCGTGCCATGCTTGTGATGGTCTGTCCGCCCATCTGCACTGTACAGATGACGCCTGTGACCATGACATAGCTCTCACAGGACTGCACAAACGGAATCGAGTTTCCAAGACGCGTCATTGTCTCTTCCACGCGATACACTTCGGCACCGGATTTCATCAGCAGAACGCCTGCCTGCAGAACACAGTTTGCGCTCTCTTCCGCCTGACGGCGCCACAGTTCGCGCTGATCGGCGACAGCTTCGATTTTATCCGGCATAGGCATTTACTCCTTTCGGCTGACTTTCAGGCAGCTTAATGCTGCTTATGAACTATGGAATATTGACTGAATGAATTGAAGGAAATGCATCAGTCGAGAACAGAACATGAGTACAATATATCGCGATTGAATATCGTGCAAGCAATAAAGACAATCAGAGATAATTGTTTTCGGATGAAGTACATCGTATATTCCAAGCAAACATCTGCTTCAAGGTCACTCTTCACTCTCAGGCTTTTTTACGCCTGCAACCAGCAAAAGCCTGCCAAATCTTCCGATTTGCAGGCTTTTGACTCTTATATTGTTCAAAAAAGATCTTCAGA
>CAOKFJ010000045.1 GCA_948467695.1 uncultured Allobaculum sp.
CGTTCCCAAAGCCACGCCCTCTTTTCTGAGCCTGCCGGGCTATCATCAGATATTCGAGAGCATTCACCGCTGGTTCATGATGCAGGAAGTGACGGTGCGCGATGTTCGTTTCGTGCGAACTTTCCTGCAGATTACAGAAACATACGAGGTCTATGTGCTGACCAAGCTCGCGCAGTTTCTTGTCGATTATGGTTTTGAACTCACCAGCGCCAATCAGATCGAATACGCCTTTGAAACGTATTCGCTGTACAAAAACACCGAGATCAACAATGTCTTCAAGTTTGAGCGAGACGATCTGACCATCACGCTTTTCTACCAGCCTGTGCTTTACGATCCAAGCAGCCCTCAGGCTGTTCTGACCGGACTGGTTCGTTCGACTTCGCTGTCCATGCCGATGCGCGGCATGAGCGAACCGTCGCACGGGCGCTACTATACCCCGGACTATGTGTTCAGGATTGAAAGCACCAAATGGAAAGGCGCACGTTACATTCTGGGCGATGCCAAGTACACCAATCGCCACAGCGTGCGCGATTTTAAGATGTTCCCGCTGATTTTTAAATATCTGTTCTCCATTTCACCGATGAATCCGGATGATCAGATCACCGGCTTGTACGTCTTTAACGGAAAGAGCGAAAACCCTTCGGATCGCATGAACCTTCTTCATTCGATTTACGATCTGGTCAGCGAACCGCATCACATCTTTCCCCAGGTCGAGACCGTTTCGCTCTACGAGTATCCCGGTGCAAGTCAGGAAAATCAGTTCAAGCAGCTGCAGCTGCTCTTCGATATCCAGATTGAAAAAGCCAGGTCCGTATTCGAACATACGCAAAGATCGATCCTGCCGCATATGGAAATGTTTCAGGGCGATGGCCTGATCAACCTGATCCCGACTGCGGCAATGCGCGCGCTCTTTGATTCCATGAGCGAGCCGGCTTTGCCCGACGATGAAGATCCCGATTATTTCGATACGCCAGTGCCTGATCCCATACCCGCCGACAGCATTGCCGATGCGGATGCGCAGACGATGCTTGGAGAGGGCATGGAGGCAGCTTCTTTGGACATAGAAGCATTGGATCAAAGCGTCTGTCAGACAGATTTATCCGATGCGCTTTCAAAGGACGATCCATCTTCACCAGTCAATCAAGCGCAAAGCGATGCTGATGAACAGTGTCCGGATCGAGGCAGATCTTCAAATCCTGCATGTGAAAACCCTGACGGTCCGCTTTTTGCGGCTGAAATGGAAAGCGAAAGCGCTGTTTCAGCCGGTCTTATCGAACTCGAGCCGACAGGGGATGCTGTGCAAAGCGAAAGCGAAACTGCCATTGATCTGAATTCACACTCTCTATCTTCTTAAAACGACTGCCGCATTCCGCAAGGAATGCGGTTTTTGTTCTGAAAAAAGCTTAGGCGGCAATTACAGGCGGATGTTTGCCTGGCTGAACAAAAAAAGAGCCCTCGTCTATACAGACGAAGGCTTGTTTTCGAATGGTGCCCGCGGCCGGACTCGAACCGGCACGGTATCGCTACCGATGGATTTTGAGTCCATTGCGTCTACCAGTTTCACCACGCGGGCATTGGTCTTATATTAGCGCAAAGACGGTCAGGATTCAACCATATCCTGTAAGTTGCCTGCAGGTCGTTTTTTGACATCGCTGCTGCATTCAGGCGGGGAAGATGAGGAAGATGCAGATATGCAGGCAGAATGACGCGGTACGCGCAAACGAGGACGAGAAAGAGAGTCGCCGAAAAAAGGCGAATAATTTCAAAAATTGTGAATTTGTATGCTCTTTTCCGGGTTATGTTCCTAATTCGGAAAATCCATAAAAAAAGGGATGAAGGAATAGATTGTCTGTTTGCACTTTGCTGTTCCTGTATTGAACGGATAGGGCTTATCCGGTAAACTGGAAGCAATGTAAGGGGATACAACAATTTACAGAGAAAGGATAGAAAGGATATGAGAAATTCCAAACTCAAAAAATGTCTGAGCGTGCTGCTCGCTTTAGGCACAGCCGCTTCGCCGGTTCTGGCGACAATGCCGATCATGGCGGTTGAGACAAATGACGACTCGCAGACCAGAGAAGTCTCTGATCTGCGCGCGCTGGTCAATCCAGTGCTGCAGGTTTACGAACCTGCACAGACAGAGGGTACATGGACGCTTGAAGAGGGATCTTTTCTTGCCATCGCTGCGACAGAAGAGAATATGCAGAACGAAGAACTGCAGGGCTATGTTCGTCTGATCAGCAGTGAACTCAAGGACAAAGGGCTGACGACCGATTTTGTCCCTGTACGCTTTCTGCCCGCTGATTCAGCAAGCGGCAGTGAGATTCTGGTGAACATTGATGCCAATGTCACTGATAAAAGTGCAAGTCCCGAAGCGTACAAAATCGAGATCAGCGAATCCGGCATCAAACTGACCGGCGCCAGCGAAGTCGCCGTTCTGCACGGTCTGCATACCATCGAAGCGCTGCTGATCACAAACAGAGGCGTTCCCTATGGAACCATTATTGATTATCCCAGACTGAACGAGCGCCGCATTCATGTCGACTGCGCGCGCAAATACATTTCGAAAGACTGGTTCATCCGTCTGATTCACGAAATGTCGTACATGAAATACAACGCGCTCCAGATGCATTTCTCGGAAAACCTCGGTTTTCGCATCGAGTGCGAAACCGATCCGGCGATTGTATCGGATCAGTATCTGACCAAAGACGAAGTCCGCGAGATTTTAGCAGAGGCGAAGAAATACGGCATCAATGTCATTCCGTCTTTCGACTCCCCGGGTCATGTGGATCAGATTCTCAAAGCGCATCCGGAATATGGACAGATTTCATCCAACGGCACGCATTATGAACATGGTCTTGATGTCACCAATCCCGAAGCGGTCGAGTACATCAAATCGCTCTATGCCGAATACTGCGAACTGTTTGAGGGCTGCACAGACTTCCATATCGGCGGAGATGAATACATGGAATTCGACCGCGCGCCATTCACGACGCAATACCGCTCGGTTCTCAACAGCTATGCGCAGCAGAAGTATGGCGAAGGCTATTCGTGGAAAGATACGATGTCCGGCTACATCAATGAAATTGCCGAATTCGTTCACGACCGAGGCTTTACACCGCGTATCTGGAACGATGGCGTCTATTATGGCGAACACAATGAATCTGTGAAGCAGAAAATCGAGATGCATGACTATATCGGTATCGATTTCTGGAGTCAGATGGGCTGGAACCGCTCAATTGCCAAACTGCAGACGTTTATCGATAAGGGACACAAGACGATCTACAACTTCAACTCCAGCTACTTCTATTACGTACTGCGCAGTTCCAAACCGTCGGATGGACGCGAACAGCATTCGTTTGACAACCTGAACTCCGATCGGCTGATTTACGAAGACTACACGCCGGGCAAATTCTCGTCCAATACCATCGCTGATGATCATGAAGCGATTGCCGGCAGCTCCATCGGTATCTGGTGCGATATTCCCGATCTGGTTACGGAAGATGTGATCATGGAAGACATCTCCAAAGAAATGCGCGCTCTCGCTTCCAAAGGCTGGAACACCAGCTCGCCGGACATTCTGCCCTTTGATGAATTCAAAACGCTCTGCCAGACACTCGGTCATGCCGGTGCCTATACCAAAGGCGAAAAACTGCCTGAAGGACCGGAAATCCTGCCCTCCGATGATCTGGGAAGCGTCGTGCTGCATTATGTCGACGCTAATGGCGAAACAATCGCGCCCGATCGCACCGTATACGGAAAACTGGATTCGGACTACAGCTTTGAGCCCGCGGCAATCTACGGCTATCGCGCGACAAGCGAAGCAGTATCCGGCAGATACGCGCCGGATACAGCGGAGTACACGTTCAAATACGAACTCTATACTGACTGGACAGAACTTGATGCTCTGCTCGCCAATCCATATGCGCAGGATGATCTCATGCCGCGCACATGGTCTGCCTACAACGAAGCGCTTGATGCTGCAGTAACCCTCAAAGCTGCAGGCGACGTTCATCAGTGCGATGTCGATGCGGCGGCTGCCGCTTTGCGCAAAGCGTACGATGAAACGGTAACGCTCGATAAATACGCTCTGGACATCGAGCTTTCCAATCCGCTGCCTCAGGGCGGCTATGCGGGCGGTTATGCCGCGTATCAGCAGGCGCTTGAAAACGCCAGAGAAGTTCTTGTAAACAAAGAGGCATCCAAAGCACAGATTGCTGAAGCAAAAGCAGCGCTGGATACCGCACGCGAAGGACTGGTGCGCGCCACCAATGTGACGCCGACCGTCACTTCGTCGGTTGGTCCGTACTCGACGTATGGCTACGCCAATATGTTCGATAAAAACGACAGTACAAAGTTCTGGGCGAATGGTCCGCAGGTTGTCGGCGATCACATTACCTTTACGTTTGCGGCACCTGTAAACCTGTCCGCGATTCGCATCAAGCATCCGCTTGGCGACAATGAAAAAGACTATATCTACGGCGCGGATGTTGAGGTCAGTTCGGATGGCGTTACCTGGAACAAGGTGGGCGAGTATGAAGGCTCGTCACGCGATGCGACCGTTGAATTTGAAAAACAAAGTGTCAAAGCCATCCGTCTGGTTCATACCGTCGCCAAAGACAACTGGACGCAGATCACCGAGGTGGAATTCGCGATTCATACAGCGGATAACAGCGGTATCCTCAAAGACAAGCTCGCCGCGGCTGGAGAGTTTGATCCTGCCCAGTACACATTGTCCTCGTTTACCGGCCTGATCGATGCAATGACACGCGGACAGGCGGCTCTTGGCGCCAACAGCGATGACATGGAAGCCAGAGCGGATGATATACAAAGTGCCATCGATGCACTCGTCAGAAAATCGGATCCCTCGGATCTGTTTACCGATATCCTTGATCGCGTGATCGGGGCGGCGATGACGGTGATCGAAAAAGCCGATTTCTATAATCCCGAACGTTTTGAAGGATTTGACGCTGCTGTCGATGAGGCAAAGTCGGTTCGCGATAATGCCAAAACACAGGATGAACTCGACTCGCAGGCTCTATCGCTCAACAGAAGACTGCTCGAGCAGCGTCTGCTTCCTGACGAAAGTCTTCTTGAAGCCGGAAGTTAGTAACTGTTTATCGTTTTGTATCGACTGAACAGATGAGCAGATCGCGCAAAGCGCGAATCCTGTCTCTGCTTCAGGACAATCCGCCAACAGCGGCACATAGACACGAAGTGCATGTTCATGCGTTTAATCGACGCAGGACATGCACTTTTTTGCATCGCTTCAATGAGTGATGTTTTGCAGTTTACGGAAAAGACTATTCTGAAAAATCAGAAAACGCGGCGTATATTTGAAAATATCAAGGCACTGAAGCCGGGGAGGATGAACGATGAAACATGAACTTGAACCATGCGAACTGACAACAATCTGCATGATCGAAAAAGACGACAAGATACTTCTTCAGTACCGTCAGAAAGGCGAGTGGGATGGCTGGGTAATGCCAGGCGGTCATGTAGAACCCGGCGAATCGTTCACTGAAGCGTGCAGAAGGGAAGTGTTCGAAGAGACAGGTCTTCTGGTGAATCATCTGCGAATGACAAGCGTCAAGCAGTTTCCCCAGAATGGTCATCGCTACATTGTTTTTCTGTATAAAACCGATTCGTTTACCGGAACGCTGAAAAACAGCGAAGAAGGGGAGAACCGCTGGTTTTCGCGCAGCGCGCTTCCAGAAGATCTGGTCATGGACTTCGATCTTATGCTACGTATGTTTGACGATCCGTCTGTTGTCGAGATGCAGTACACGCTGGATGAAGAAGGTGGGTACGTGCCCCATTTCTACACGAGCGATTAATAGAGATGCTGCAGGAATATTAAAAAATCACAAACTGATTTACAGGCATGCCGCTGTTTGTACGGCATGCTTTTTTGCTTGTACTGAGTGATGGATTTCGTTAGATTGGTTTTCATTCTTTTTGAGATGGTACATGGGAATGTGTAAGTGTTGTGAAATCACAAAAGACAGATGATGGAGCTAACACAAAAAGTCAAATAATGATCATTTCCCATAAGAAGCAGCAATGGCGAAAAACCATAATGTCTTTTTTTTGTACATTTATGGTGATGAGAATGACCATTTTGGTACAGTATGAACTTTCCGTTAAAAAAAGGTTGAAGCACAGGATTTGTGTGTGATACCTTAACATACGCTTCATATAGTGAAAAATAACTAAAAATGTATTAAGTTCATAATCCGATTACACGTATTTTCTTATCCTGTGAATTAACCGAGGTTAAAAAATTACCCGAAAATTCTTTAAATGCTCCGCTGAGCGTGTAAAATCACGAGTTGGATAAAAAGGCGTATGATAGTTGGAAAATAGTGTGATATAACCGTCTATATAAGATAGCAAATGTGCTTTGGAGCACTCAAAGGAGCAGTAAAGGAGGATTTAAAGATTCAAAAAGGCTGGTGTCTCGTATACCGGCGCAATACAGATTCAACCCGGCCTGAGTTTTGCCAAGAGCCGGCGGTACGCAGACATGCGCAACAGGCGACGAAATGGAAAGGAAAAGCTTCTCGGATCAGAAACTCAGACTGGATGTCCCTTTGCGCATAGGGCAAAGGATGTACCGTCAGGCAGGGCGGGAATTTATGCACGGCAGCGTCTTCGATCTGCATATGCGGACGGGTATGTGCAAGATAAGGCGTGAAAGTGAATGCGACTTGTTCTGTATGCTTCCGGAACAGGTTTGAGAAGCAGTTATCATTATGGCTTTGTCAAAACGTGGAGCCAAACTCGATCTGGAAGAAGGTACGCCGGAATACGCGGTAGTTCATGCGATTCTCGATACCCGGGAAAAACTGCAGATTACCCAAACCGAGCTTGCCCGAAGAACCGGCATCGATCAGGGCGATATCTCCAAACTCGAACGGGGAACACGAAATCCCTCTCTGAAACTTCTCAAGCGACTGGCCAACGGCCTGGGCATGGAGCTGAAGATCGATTTTGTACCCCTGGAAAACAGCGAACTCGCCAAGAGAGCGTCTCTTGACGAAGAAAACGAAGAAAGCAGAGGCAGACTCAACTAGCCTCTGCTTTCTTCGTTTTTTGCATTCCTTTTTCAAATTCCTCCCGCTTCGTGCCTGTCTGGAATTTTGGCTGCTTCGTGCCCGGTCAGAGGCTTTTGACAGTGCACGCAAAAAAGGACAGAATAAAGAGAATATGGACAAAACAGCCTGTCTTGTATACGATGATCCGTCCTGCCTGTCAGCGAAGAATCTGTTTCGCACTTCATGGCGCGGATCATCTTTTGAACAGGAAATATATACTGCATGACTATGGCGAAAGGAGACTTCAACATGAAAGTACTGGTCGGACTGAGCGGAGGCGTGGACAGCGCCATTGCCGCCTATCTTCTCAAGGAGCAGGGATATGACGTAACCTGCTGCTTTATGCGCAACTGGGATTCGTTTCTGAACAACGATATTAATGGAAATCCGGATCTTCTCAATACAGTGTGCCCGCAGGAGCAGGACTATCACGATGCGCAGGCGGTTGCCGAAAAGCTCGGGCTCAAACTCGAACGCGTTGATTTCGTGCGCGAGTACTGGGACAACGTATTCTCTGTTTTTTTGAAGGAATATGAGAAGGGACGCACGCCCAACCCCGACATTTTGTGCAACCAGTACATAAAATTTGATTCGTTCTATCAGTACGCCATGGGCAACGGCTTCGATAAAATCGCGACGGGTCATTACGCGTCCAATACCGTAAAAGACGGGTTCACGTACCTGAGCAGAGCGGCGGATACAAACAAGGACCAGACCTATTTCCTTGCGCAGATTTCCGAAGAACCGCTTTCCCGCACACTTTTCCCGCTTGGCACGCTGACCAAACCGCAGGTTCGCGAACTTGCCGCAAAACTCGAACTCGATTCCGTTTCGAAAAAGAAGGATTCCACCGGCATCTGCTTTATCGGCGAGCGAAACTTCAGACAGTTCCTGTCGAACTATCTGCCCGCAAAGGAAGGCGATATTCTCGATATCGACACCGGACGCATCATCGGACGCCATCAGGGGGTTCTCTACTACACAATCGGGCAGCGCAAAGGTCTTAACATCACTGCGTTTGTCGGCCCCTGGTTTGTCGCAGCCAAAGATGTGGAAACCAATACGCTCTATTGCGCCAGAACCGATCAGCAGCACTGGCTTGATTCCGACTGCGCACGCATCGAGCGCGTCAACTGGCTGGTTCCCGAAGGATATTCGTTCCCGAAAAACTGCACCATCAAATTCCGCTACCGTCAGAAAGACATCCCCATTCAGCTTGAAGTCGATGGCGATGTCGCCATCGTCCGCTATCCGCAGAAAAGCCAGGCGGTTACTCCGGGGCAGGAAGCGGTTTTCTATGATGGAGACATCTGCCTTGGCGGCGGTGTGATTGAACAGGTGTTCCTGGGCGAGCAGGATGTCTTTGAAGAAATTCGCAAACAGGCGGCGAAAACACGCGCCGAGCGAATTGAGATCGAAGCCAAAGAAGCGGCTCTCAAAGAACTTCGCGCGAAGAAAAAACATAAAAAGCATTCGCATAAAAACAAAGAGCAGAACAAAGAGTCCAGTCAGGCGCAGGAATAAGGTATGAGCAAAACAGATACCCCGAGCGCGCCGCGACAGGACGGAATGCCCGGTGCGATTACCGGCACTGTCTATAAAATCATTTTCCGCGCACGAAACAACGGTTATCGCATTGGGGATCTGCTTGAAGAAAACGGCACGCATGTGCGCTTTCTCGGACAGGATCTGGCAGCTCTGCACGAGGGGATGCCGGTCATTCTGACCGGTACATGGGTTGATCACCCCACGTACGGAATGGAACTGATGGTCTCTTCGATCGATACACCTGAACCGGACCGCCTAAGCGCGCTTGTCCGTTTCTTTTCCTCATCGTATTTTCCCGGCATCGGCGAAAAAAGCGCGCAGCGCATCGTGGAAGTGCTTGGCGAGGATGCGATTGAGAAAATTCTGGAAGAGCCCGAAATTCTCACGTCAAAGTGCAAATTGCGCCCGGCAGCCGCAACCGCGCTTCTTTCAGCGCTTAAAGTGCTGGGAAACAAGAGAGAAATGCTTCTCCATCTGATGGAATGGAGAGTCCCCGATCATGAGATCTCCATCCTTCTTGCCAATCAGAAAGTCACGCTCGACACGCTCAGGGAAGACTGCTTTCGGCCGTATTATTCCATCACCTCTTTCTCCTACGATGCTTCGCAGCGTCTTGCAGATGGATTCGATATTCCGCAGGACGATCCTATACGCCAGAGAGCGGCAATATTCAATACGCTCAAATCGCAGTGCTTTTCGCACGGAAGCACCTACTTGAGCGAAGAAGCGCTCTATTATGCCTGCGGATGCCTTCCGGGCTTTCGCAAGTCGCTTGAAGAGCTCGCCGACCGGCAGCTTGTGGCAATGGAAAATGGATGCGTGTTTCCGTATACCCTCTGGCAGGAGGAAATCCTGATCGCAGCGGTGCTCTACTGCATCGAGCGCGAATGGAAAAAGGAGGGCGTACTCGAACGTCTGGAAATCGATGAAGACAAGCTTTCGGAAACGATCGAACGCCTGGAAGCCGAGTTTCATATTCAGTACGACGAGATCCAGATCAATGCCATACGCACCTTCTTCCGCTCGCCGGCGATGATTCTTTCCGGAGGTCCGGGTACAGGTAAAACGACGATTGTCAAAGCGATTCTGCGCTGTCTGCACGCTCTGATTCCTTCAAGCCGTGTTCAGCTCTGCGCGCCGACCGGGCGCGCCGCCAAACGCCTTTCGGAGCTGTCGGGCGAGAATGCGAGAACCATTCATTCGCTTCTTGGCTGGGATGCGGAAACGGACCGGTTTTCGAAGGATATGCACAATCCGATCAACTGTGAATTTCTTATTGTCGACGAGTTTTCCATGGTCGATACGCACCTGTTCTCTTCACTTCTCCAGGCATTGCCCTCAACGTGCCGCATTCTTCTGATCGGCGATGAGGAGCAGCTCGAAAGCGTCGGTCCCGGCCGCGTCCTTGGCGATCTCATAGCTTCAAGGCGGCTTCCGATCGTGCGTCTTGAACGTCTGTATCGTCAGAAAGAGGGAAGCGCGATCGCGCAGCTTGCGGATGAAATCCGTCATGAACAGACGCTCACATACGAAAAGCCGGTTTTTCTTTACGAATCCGAACAGGACCAGA
>CAOKFJ010000046.1 GCA_948467695.1 uncultured Allobaculum sp.
TGATGGAATCGGGTTCCTGGATGGACATGCGTTCTTTCACCACGCGTTCCATACGGGAAAGACCGATACGGAACTGGTTCTGAATCAGTTCGCCGACCGAACGGATGCGGCGGTTTCCAAGCATATCGATATCGTCGTTTTCGCCGACGCCTTCCATAACGTTGAGGCTGTAGGAGAAGAATGCGTAGATATCGGGGATTGTTACGGTGTGCATGTTCGCATAGGGGTCGTTACCGATGATGTGAACGATGTTTCCGTTTTTGTCTTCAATGTCGAGTTCCTGAACAGCGGCGCCGACAAGCCATGCAGTCACATCTTCGTCAGCCATGCGTGTTTTCAGATCGAATACAGCGGCATCGGACAGACGTTCGGGTGTGACACCGATCTGGTAGCGTCCGGCTACGAGATCGAGGGAGCTGTTCATGACATCGCGTCCGTTTGCTGTGGTCAGACGTCCGAGTGTGTACAGACGCTGTCCATAGTTGAGGATGGAGTCGATGTTTTTCTCTGTCAGGACTACGGGTTTGGCGATCAGACCGGCGTAGATCTTGACGTCTTTGTCAAAGTTGTAGATCTTGGCTGCATCTTCTTCGGTGAGCACCTGTCCGCGTTCGAACAGTTCTTCATCGATGGTGATGTCTTCAGCAAGCACACGGCCGATCAGACCAGTGCGGTAGCTGGCAGGGATCTTGACAACATCGGCTTCGAGGAATTCCGGTTTGAAGGGGAACGGGTTCATGTAGGTTCCCTTGGAGAGTTCCTCGCGCAGGTGGTTGCGGATGTCACGTGTTACGTGAGTTCCGGCAGGATATACAACGTCGCCGTTTACATCGAGGATGTCGTGAGCGAGCGTGTTGTTCATGGTTCTAGAAACGGCGTTGAGCTTCTTGCCGAGTTTGTAGCGGCCTGCTTTTGTCAGGTCGTAGCGGCGCGGGTCGAAGAATTTCGCCTGCATCAGCGAGATGGATCCGTCAAGTGTCGGGATTTCATCGGAGCGCTGGTTTTCATAGAACGAAAGGAGTGCTTCTTCAGTTGTAGTGACTTTATCGGCGAGCAGAGTGTTTTCGATTTCCTCGTGTTTGCCGAAGAATGCGTTGAAGAGCATCAGGTACATATCCATGTAGTCCTGACCGTCTTCGCTTGTCGCAGGATCATGAGGTTCTTTGCTCATTGCCTGCAGGAAAATCTCGAGCGGTTCGGTATCGGTCGAATCTTCTCCTTTTTCCAGAGAGAAGGACATACCGAGAGCTTTAAAGAAAATGGACGACAGCAGTTTTCTGCGACGGTCAATGGAGACATTGATCGTGCGGCCGGTCGCGTTTTTCTTCTGTTCAGTCATGAACTCGAGCCATGTTCCGCGGCTCGGGATCAGTTCGCTGGCGTAGTTCTGGCGACCAGTCTTGTTGTCGAAACTGTCGGAGAAGTATGCGCCGGGGGAGCGGACAATCTGGCTGACAATGACACGTTCAGCACCGTTGATGATGAACGTACCTGTTTCCGTCATCATGGGGAAATCACCCAGGAAGACTTTTTCGGGTTTGGTGATAACTTCACCGTTCTCATTGACAATTTCGAGTTCCATGTCCACATTTAAACGAGAAGCATAGTTGCATTCGCGTTCCATGGCTTTTTCAGCGGAGCATTTGGGCTCCTCAAAGTGAAAACTCTTGTATTTCAGTTTAATATTCTTGTTGAAACTTTCGATGGGGAAGATTTCTTCGAAAACTTCACGGATTCCAACATTCTTGAACCATTCGAACGAATTCGTCTGGATTTCTACAAGATTTGGAAGTTCAAGCTTGCCGGAAACTTTTGAATAGTCCCGTCGAAACGCTTTTTTTCCTTTCGGAACGATTTGGTATGGTTTATTGCTGTCCATGCGCACGATCCTTTCTTCAAATATCAAAAACAGCCTGTTTATAGACTATTTTGCAATTTACTATAGTATTATTAGCTTTCAACTATGTCAAACCATTGTATCCCATTTTGTTAAAAAGTGCTTGACACTCTATCGTTTTTGGTGCTATGTGCACCATTTTTTTATTCTTACGATCTGTTTCGAAGGCAAAATTGCCTTCATACCAGACGTCTGCCGGGGCTTACAGCCTGCCTGCACCGCTTCGCTTGCAGTGCGCCGGCGTCATGAAGCCTGAAATTCTGAACGCTCGCGCTTTGAAACAGAAGACCTCCTTATTCTCTATGTTGATCTCTCTTATTCGCTTTCCCGCACCAGATGCTCTTCAAATCCGCATACAGAAAAAGAATCTGTCCGTTCTTCATACAGACAGATTCTTTTTGCGTTTTCAGATGATTTGAAAAGAACGTTCTCTTCACTTGTTCTGCTTTCGCGGCTATTGCGATGGAGAATGCACCGGTGCTGGTTTGCGGTACTTGCTGTCCGCATTGCCGCCATTCGGCTGATAGCCAAACTCATCCGAGAATTCCCCGCTCTTTTCACCGCTTTTCTTCTCGCGGTTTTTCTGACGTTCTCTAGCGGATTGTCTGCCGATGCGCTTTGTCAGGCGAATCGTTCCTGCCCACATCTGCGGAACAAGCAGAAGCAGGATGGGAAGCAGTTCCAGACGTCCGGCAAGCATCGCAAAGCTCAGGACATATTTCGCGAAATCCGAGAAACCCGCGAAGTTGCCCATCGGACCGACTTCGCCAAGACCCGGACCAATATTGTTGATGGTCGCGGCGACCGCGGTGAAGTTGGTGACCAGATCCTTGCCATCGAGCGTGATCAGAAGCAGGCACACCACAAATGTGATCAGATAGATCGCGATAAAGACGTTGATCGAACGCACGGTCTCGTGCGCGATCGGCTTGCCGTCCATTTTCACTTTTTTGACAAGGCCGGGATGAAGCAGAGTCAGAAGCTCTTTTTTGATTCCCTTGATCATGACATTGATACGCGAAACTTTGATGCCTCCGCCCGTTGATCCGGCGCAGGCGCCGATAAACATGATCAGCACAATCAGCGTCATTGCGATCGGCGGCCATAGGTTGAAGTCAACGGTCGAGTAGCCGGTTGTTGTCATGATCGATACAACCGTAAAGAAGACATGATGTATCGTTTCGAAAACCGAAGGGAAGAAAGTATGCACCGAAAAAGCGATGATCGCTGTCACCGTACCGATGATTCCCAGATATGTCAGAACTTCCTCCATGCGAATTGCCTGTTTCGGTTTTCTTTTGATCAGCAGGAAATAGAAACTGAAGTTGATGCCGAAAAGCATCATGAACACAGCGATGATTCCCTGCTGCAGCATCGTATAGTCCGCAAATCCGCTTGAGCGCACCGCAAAGCCGCCGGTTCCCGCTGTGCCCATCGTCAGCGTCAGCGAATCGAACAGCGGCATGCCCGCAAGCAGAAGAAGGATGATCTGAATGATCGTCATTCCAATATAGATGCCGTACAGGTATTTCGCTGTATCGCGCACACGCGGCACAAGCTTCGATACGGAAGGTCTGGGCGATTCAGCAACCATCAGGTTCATGAACGAACTGCTTGTCGAGGGCAGAATGGCAAGCACAAAGACAAGCACGCCCATGCCGCCGATCCAGTGCGTAAACGATCTCCAGAAACGGCTCGCATACGACATGGCATCCAGGTCGGTCAGAATGCTCGATCCGGTGGTCGTAAAGCCGGATACCGTTTCAAAAAACGCGTCCGCGAAATGCGGGATCTCGCCCGACATCAGAAACGGCAGACATCCCAGAAGCGAAATGACCAGCCACGACAGAGCCGTCGCCGCCATGCCCTCTTTGGGACGGATTTTCAGCGGCTGCGGCTTTTTGAGCGACAGGAAGAAGCCGGCAAGCAGACAGATCAGCGCGCTTAAAAAGTAGACAAGCACGAGGTCCCACTCTTTGTAGCACACAGCGCAAAGCATCGGAAGCATCAGAAAGCCCGCTTCGCATTTGCACACCTGTCCAAGAACGTAGGCAATAACGTACAGGTTCATCCCTATCGCCTCCTTGTCTCGAGAATATCCGAGACATCGGTAAATCCGGGACGATCGGTGACAATGACAACCGAATCGCCCTCGCGCATGATATCGATACCGCGCGGCAGGAACAGTCTGCCGTCGCGTTCAATGAGAGCGACCAGAACACCGCTTTTAATCGGCAGATCCATCAGTTTGATTCCGGTTACCGGCGAATTGGGGCCGATTTCAAATTCGAGCGCTTCAACGCGATCGTGTGCGAGTTTATGAACCGTCTTGACCTGGCTTCCGCGCGAATTCGCGAGCGCTCTGACATGGCGGATGATGTACTCCGCGCTGAGCGTTTTGGGGTTGATCAGCGTATCGAGCTCGAAGTCGGTGAACATTTCGTCCAGTTCAATATGCGTGACTTTCGTGACTGTTTTCAGATCCGCTTTGCGTTTGGCATACAGCGAAAGGAAAATGTTCTCTTCATCGACACCGGTCATGGAAATGAACGCATCCATTTCTTCAAGACCTTCATCGAGCAGAAACTGCTGGTTGGTCGCATCGCCCTGAAGCACGATCGCGCCCGGATACATGAGCGTCATCTTCTCGCACGCTTCCATGTTCTGATCGATCAGCGTAACCTGCATGCCCGCTTTCTGCAGCAGTTCAATGAGGTAGTACGACAGTTTTCCCGCACCGATCGCCATGACATTTTTTACCGTGTTCAGGCGCAGACCGGCGCTCGCGAAGAATCGTTCCGCTTCGCTTCGCGTACCGGCAATATAGACGAAGTCTCCGCCTTTGAACCGGAATTCGCCATCCGGAATAAAGGTCTGCGAACCGCGCTCGGCAATGCACACCATAATGTCCGCATGCACGCTGCGCGAAATCTGCTTGACCTGCATACCGTCAAGCACCGAACCGGGAATAATGCGAAATTTCAGAATCTCGCCTCTTCCGGCACTGAAGGCATCCACATCAATCGCGCCGGGCAGTGAAAGCACGCGCTCGATTTCTTCTGCCGCAAGCAGTTCAGGGTTGATGATCATCTCCAGGCCAAGTGCATTCTGCAAATAGTCCATCGAGGAGCTGTGCTCCGGATTGCGCACGCGCGCAATCGTTTTCGAACAGCCCGCTCGCTTTGCCAGCAGGCATGAGAGAAGATTGACTTCATCGTTTGTCGTCACGGCGATAAACATATCCGCCTGATCGACTTCCAGTTCCGTCAGGGTATCGGGATCGGCGCAGTTGCCGCTGATGCCCATAACGTCATACTGAGCCGTCGCCCGCTGCACCTGATCCGGTTTGGTGTCCACCACCGTAATATCGTGTCCTTCCTGCGCCAGAGCGCCGACCAGACACATACCGGCTTTTCCCAGTCCCGCTATGATAATCTGCATGATCTCATCCTTTCTCCATCTATATCTCAATGCATGTATCTGAATTGGTTCAATGCAAGTCGTATTGAAACGTCTTCTCACACGGCTTGTCGATCCAAATGATCATGTATTTCTTTTGCTCTTTATCCGCTTTTGCGTCACGGTAAGCGAAATTAACATCAGAATCTATTTTATATCGTTATTCTTTTATCCCATCCGTGTTAAACAGAAACACCGCTGACTTTGACAAAAGCGTTTTCATCCATGATAAAGCATCTTGAGCGCTTTCCAATAATCTCGCATGGAAAAACCGCCCGTTGTATACGGACGGCTGACTTTTCCTAAAAACTGTATGCCAAGGACTCACTTGAAAATTCTTCTGCAAATCTTCCTTCAGCATAACAATCCTTTTTCATGCGCAGTTCGATTCGAGTGAAGATGACGGATCACTCATGCTGCGCGCCATGCAGAGAGCGCACTACCGCAAGCGCCGTGTCGATCATCTTTTCCGACAAGTCGTTTTCCTGGATCAGCGATGCGGCAAGCATCATGCAGTTTCGATAATCGGCATCCTTTTCCAGACGCGCACGATCGGCATGCTCGAGATAGAAGACCAGTTCTGCGCGCTTTTGAAAATACGCCGCTTCCTGCATCAGTTCTTTGCGAAGCGCTTCAAGTGTCCAGTTCATGTTGTTTGGTGTCTGTATCGCCATCATCACAGCGCCTAGACCCGCTTCTTCGAGTTTTTCATACAGAGCGGAAATCTCTTTGCGCTCCATCCCGGCAAGATACAGCACGATATCATCCGCTTCGTATCTTCTCTTATCTTTGATCTGCTCCTGCTCAAGCGGAATGAGCGCGGGAAGCTCATTGGCTTCGGCTTTCTTCAGAAGCTCTGCAAGCGTATGCGCCTCATACCCATCGCATTGCGAAACATATGCATGCGGATACGACTCGAGAACACTCTGGAGTGTTTCCATCATTGCAGCGGGAAGCGCTCTTGGCGCATCAATAAGAATCATCATAGTATCAACCTCAATCTCATTCTTCTTTAAGCGAACGGTATCGCAGACAGTCAAAACCTGCTGCAGAACCGTCGAGCAGCTTCATCTTTCATGGATGACAGACTGCGCGAAACGCTTACGGCAGTCGATGAGATACATATAGTATAGACTGAATGCATACCACACAGGCACTTTGCCTGCTTACTGAAAAGAGGACAACATATTTCTATGACTCCATACCGCACGCTCTCGCGCGCATCGCTTGCCGCCGCTCTCGCTTTTTCATTCGCGTTTGCGGGCTGCTCTTCCAATAAACAGAGCGTTAAAGATGCCGCCAATCTGTTTTTTGAATCGTTCAACCATTTATGCGAAGCCGATACCCTGAAAGTATCCGGCACGCTTGATCTGATCGGCACTCAAAGCCAGATCAGCGCGCAGATGATCAGTTCCCCTGCCCAGCTCGCCCTCTCTCTTGGCCAGCCCAACGCCGAACCGCTGATCGATTTCTATCTGCGCGATGGCAGAACCTATCTCAACGCCATGGGCACCAAAACCGCATCCGTTGCCGAAAACATCGGCATTTCCAGCGATCAGAAACTTCATCTTCCCAACCCGTTTCTCGAACTGAGCCGCGAGGAGCGCGCCAAACTGTTTGATTCCGTCAAAGTCAAAGACGATGTCTACACCTTCGTCATCAACAATCGTGAAGCGGAGAAATTTCTCGACTACTATGGCGCGGCGAAAGTAAACAAAGCCACGCTTGTCACCACCATTCACGACGAGATGATCAATACACTTTCCATCGACATCGATGGCACATACGAAATCGACACCGCCAGCAGCGATCTCGATCTGAAAGCCGATCTTGTCGTCGAGCAGGTCGGCGGCAAAATGACAATCGATTTCCCTGCCGATCTCGATACGTACAAAACCGAATAATCTTTAATGCGCCGTATTTGAAATTACGGCGCATTTTTATTGATTTTGGTACACATTTAAATTGAGGTTTGAAAATGTAAATTGTTACATTCAGACAATTATCCTTTAGCGCTCCTGCAATCTTTATTTACTCTTTTTACGAATGCATATTTCCCATTAAGGTTTCTCTATATTGCAAAAGCTGCGTCAAGAAAGCGCTTTCCTTAACGTATACTTGGTTCAGGAAGGAAAAGCCTATGTACACATTCCTTAAGAAACACCATCAGCCCATCTCTTTGACAGACGAGCATCTCGCCCGTTTCGAAAAAGAGAACGGCATCCAGCTTCCTTCACTGCTCAAAGAGTTTTATCTGCACTTCAACGGTATCCCCATGTATCAGGTGACGCTGATGATGGAGAACCGTCCGCTGCGGATTGAACGCATCTTTCCTTTAACGGGTACCTCGATGGCTGCCGACCATATCCTCGATATTTACCGGATGTGCAATTTTGTCCCCGAAACCTTTCTTCCCCTCGCTTTCTGCGAAAACGGAGACGATCTGTTCGTGGACACTGTAAATGACGGCATTTACCTTGTTCCCCTGGAAAAGCCTTTTTCCAGAAAGAAAATCTGCCCCTCTCTTGAACAGTTTTTCAAACTGCTCGACCACGGCACCCGCGCCCCTGGCGAAACTGTTTTCCTCTAAACAGCCATTATCGCCCCTGACATGCCCTGTCCCAACGGTCTCTGTATCCTGCAGTCACTGATGCACCACTCGTATTTTCGTCACTGCACCCGCATCACTGCTTTGGAATTACCGTTTTACACCAACCGCTTCTGCACATCGCAGCAGCGGTTTTTTCGTGTCCGGCAGGGGCTATTTCCCTGCGCAGAAGAAACTGTCATTATGTGTTATACACTGTTTACAACTGTAATCTACTGTTATATAGTGTTTATGCAAGGAGATCCTGTTATGCAGCTACAAATCATCACTTCATCCATGACCCCGATCTATGAACAGATCGCTGATCAAATCCGCGTCCAGATCAAAGAACAGATTCTCAAGCCGCAGGAACTGCTGCCCTCCGTGCGCAGCTGCGCCCGCGATTGTCATATCTCGGGACTGACGGTCAAGAAAGCCTATGACCTGCTTGAATCCGAAGGATTCGTCCAAACGGTGCAGGGCAAAGGAACGTATGTCAGCGCTATTTCGGAAAACCTGGTGCGTGAAGAACTTCAAAAACAAGTTGAAGAGGCGTTTGAAAGCGCGATTGAAAAAGCGCGACGCCTCGGTTTTGATACCGAACAGATTCTCGAACTCGTCAATCTGCTTCTGGAAGGAGACAACGTATGATTCATGTTTCAAATCTTGAGCGTCACTACCCTGATTTTGCTCTGAACATCACCAGCTTCGAAGTGCCTGAAAACACCATCACCGGTCTGGTCGGTGTCAACGGCTCGGGCAAAACCACACTGTTTCGCCTGATCGCCGGTCTAGCCAAAGCCGACAGCGGCACCATCACTGTTTTCAACGAAAACGCGTGGGATATGCCCGTTTCCATCAAGAAACGAGTTGGCGTTGTCTTTGGCGAAAGCGGATTTCCCGGTTCTTTCATGATCGAAGACGTCAAAAAGAGCCTTGCTTCATGGTTCGACACCTTCGACAAAGAGGAATTCGACCGTCTTTGCGCCAAGATGAAACTGCCATCAGGCAAACCGCTTAATACATTTTCAAACGGTATGCAGGCCAAACTGAAAATCATCGCCGCCATCAGCCACAAACCCGATTTTCTGCTGCTTGACGAGCCGACAGCCGGACTCGATGTCACTGCCCGCTATGAAATCCACCAGATGCTCCAGGACTTCATGGAGAGTGATGGCAGAGCCATTCTGATCAGTTCGCACATCGCCGGCGATCTTGAACAGTTGTGCGACGATTTCTGGATGATTAAAGACGGTTCGATCACAATGCACGAAACGGTCGACGATCTGCTCAACCGCTATGGCGTGCTGTATCTCAATGACGAGCAGATGGAAAGTCTTGATGACGCGGCAGTCGTCGCCAGACAGAAAACGCGAACCGGCTGGAAAGTGCTCGTAAACGACCGCCAGTTTTATGAAGAAAACTACCCGATGCTCCATATGGACAAAGGAAATATCGATGATCTGATTCTGATCTCGGAAGGAGAATAATCATGACAGGCATGAAAGGACTATTAACCAGCGACTTTCTCTGGTTCAAATCGCAAAGAAAACTTCTGCTGATTCTTGTCGCGCTTGGCGCGCTGTATATGATCGGCGACATGATCGATTTCATGTGCTCGTTCATTCCGCTGTTTCTATGCGTGCTTGGCGCGAAATCGATTGTCATTAACCTCGAATCCAACCAGTCCCGATTTCTGTTCACGCTCCCCTTTACCAGACGTACCTATGTCAACGAGAAGTATCTTCTCTCGCTCACTCTTGCGATTATTCCAACCGTGCTGATCATTGTCTTCACGGTTCTGTTTGGCAAACTCACATGGGGAGTCGGTGCTATGTTTGCGGCAATCGCTATCGCTGCCTGCACGCTGTCCATATCTGTCCTGATTCCGTTTTTCATTCATTTTGGCAACAACGCGACAATGGCGCTGATGCTTTTGACAGGCGGTATGGCGATCGCGCTTGTCTTTCTTTCGGATATCGCCTCCGAGCACGCACCCGCCATTTTGTCCGCTTTGCAGAGTCATATCGCTCTGATCTCAATTTGTGCAGTTGTCATTCTCGCTGCCATTCTGATCGGCTCCTGGCTGCTTTCGATTAAGCTGATGGCGAAAAAAGAATTCTAAATCGAATCGATCAAACTTCTCAAAACTTAACGTCTTCTTATTCCCTGCGATGAACCATTCAAATTCATC
>CAOKFJ010000047.1 GCA_948467695.1 uncultured Allobaculum sp.
TGCCTATGCACCGGTAAGAAACTGGAACCCGAACCTTTCCGAAGGTATCGAGCTCATTATTAACAAATGTACCGCTCCCGCACCGGAAAACCGCTATCAGAACTGTGACGAACTTCTTTACGATCTGGCTCATCCGGATCAGATCACCAAAGAATACCGCAAAAAACAGAAGAGCAAACTTCGAACTTTCTCGATTTTTGCCATCTGTGCTGCGCTGTGCCTTGGAGGTGGAGCGGGCGTTCAGATCGCGGCAAATGCCATGGACAAAGCAAACTATGCGCAGATTGTGGCAGATATCCAGAACACAACCACTCCAATGGACGAACGATTTGAGCTTGCTAGAGAAGCGATGAAACTGAACAATAACGATCCTGTTGTTCTTGAAAGCTTGATCCAGTTTTTCTGGAACGGCCCGGACTTCACAAGCACCTATGCGACAGAATTTCAGGAAGTGTACAGTATGGCGGCATTCAAAGAAATTCCCCGAACAGAAGCGGAATTCGATTTGAATCTGTCGATTGCACAGATGTATATGCTGAATTACGTTTCAGATACAGCAGGTGGCGCATCTGAAACGAGAACACGCATGGATGGCGCAATGGCATTTTTGCAGAAAAACAACGCCGCTATTCAGAGTGGTCAGGCGAATGCCTACAAACAGAAGCAGATCAGCGTGGATTATTTCACAATCATCGAGTGCTTCAGCGCTTATCTGGGTATGGATTCAAACTCTGGAAGTGCCAATCCTCATTCGGAAGAATCGGGCGCTTCGGGCAAACAGGCGAAGGTTGATCAATTCTTCGAGGTTTGCGATGCAGTTGTCACCGGTCATTCAACCAGTGCTGAAGGAGATGTCTCTCAGGAGACACTGACAAGCCGCGAAAGCGTTCTGCTTTATTCCACGATCATGAAAGTTTTCGACCAGATGAAAGCCACTGGCGACAGTGAAGCGAATCTGCAGAGAGCTCGTGACCTGGCAGAAAAGATGAATGATCAGCTCAGTGTTGAAACAATTCAGGATGCAAATAATCCTGGTGAAGAAACAGGTAAGGCTCTGTATATGGGACAGCCTGTTACCGATACAATCGGAGACATTTATTATCGACTTGTTGTGGAATTTAAACTGAACTATAGCAAGTTGATGGGAAGCAGCGCTTCTTACAGCAGCAATGAAGGAGGACATGGCGCATGAACACAGACACAATGAGAATTATTGCTTACGTTCTCTATGCCGCAGGTGCAGTTCTGCTCATTGCAGCAGCTTTCTTCTTCTGGAAACTGAGAATTCCTGAAGTCATTAACGACCTGAACGGTAAAACCGCACGTCGCGATATCGCTCAGCGTCGTGATGACCGCGAAAAGAAAAAAGTCAAAGGCAAAAAAGCTTCGACAGCCAATCAGGTATACCACGGTTCCTATTCAAGTGAAGGAACCAATGCCGATGGCGACAGCAGCGTGACTGTTGCGCTTCGCAATTTTGCAGGTGACAGTGAAGAAACCCGTCCTCTGACAAATACCGATGCCAACGAGACAACACCGCTTGGCGCAGGTATGGAAGACGAAGAAACCCGTCCTCTTGGAGCGCAGCCTCATGCAAACCGTTCCGCATATGCCCCCGGCATGGCATTTGATGATGATACCGAAACCGAAACGATGCCTCTTGGCAGTGCTCCGGCAAGACCCGCGCCTGCTATGGCAGCGCCGATGCAGGCACGCAGCATGTATTTTGACGATGAAGAGAATGAGGAGACACAGCCGCTCGGTATGGAAAACGAAGATGAAACTCTGTTCGGCACAGCTACCGGTTCCGTTCTCGCACCGCACAATCGCAACATCAGCGCTCCGGAACTGCAGACTGCTCCTCTTAACCAGCAGCCCATGGCAGACGAGAACGATCTGACCCGTCCGCTGCGCTATGAAGGCGCCAGAACACGCACGGCTCACCAGCTCGAGATGATCGACCAGCAGGTGATTGTGCATACAGATGAAGTTATTCCTATTGATTCGTACTAGAACGCATGACCATCCCGGTCGAGCTGAGCAGCTTCACACCGGGATGCGTTTTGCATTCTGTATTGATAAACGGATTCTGTCCCAATCACGCTGTGAGCGAGCAGCGGGACAGTTATCCACAGCTCTACCTGTGTGTTTATGAAATGAAGAAGAGAGTCGCCGAAACTTGTGCCCTCTCCGGCTCATTTGGTGAATGCGCAATCTGAAGTTTTGAAGTTAAAACCAGATTTACAGATTAGAAAAGAGGAAGAGTAATGAGTAAGAGATTTAGCAGAAATAAATCCAGACTTCTGGCTGCAACTCTTGTTCCGACAACATTGCTGATGAACTTAAGTTCGATCGCTTCAACATCAATGTTCGCGGAAGAAGAGGCACCGTCCAGCCAGACAACCAATACTCCTGTTCAGCCGGACACAAACCCGGATCCTGTCAATCCGACACCGGATCCTGAACCGACACCTGAACCGGACCCTGTAGAACCATCCAGCGAAGAATCCAAATCAGAATCCCCGGATGCATCGACTGAAGAAAGCGAACCGTCTGATCCCTCGGATACCAGCAGTTCTGTATCGTCGAGCACTTCGCCTGATGAATCCAGCAGCAACAGCAGCTCGAATGACTCCAATTCCAGCAGCACACCAAGCGAACCGTCTTCGTCGACTTCTGAAAGCACGGAAGAAAGCAAAGAACCCGAAATTCCCGCAGCTGACGGAAAAATCGGAATCAAAATTGCTCCCGATCAGAAGGGCATCGTTAAATCCATCACACCGAAAGGTGAAAACTACGAAATTCTGTTCGATGAATTTAACATCAATCCCGGTCAGAAACGCCAGGTTATCGTGGAATTCTCCTATGATGCGAAAGATCTTGACGGAGGTACCGCAAATATCGCTGTTACTCCTAAAGATGACACACCCGCCGCACGCAATGTGACGACAAATACCGCGACACTTCTTGCCGGTGAATATGAAGTAAAAGTTACTGGTCAGAAAGACGGCGCGCCTTTTGAAAAAGCAATTCTCGTCAATGTAAAGAACCCGGCTCTTGATGCGAAAGCGAACACGGTCAAAGCAGTTGAAAATCTTGTGTATACCGGAGATGAACAGGAACTGTTCCAGGTTACATCTGGAGATCAGGTTACTGTTACCTATGTCGATCCCGCAACTGGTGAAGAGGTTCCTCTCGATGAAACCAACACACCTAAAATGACCAATGCGGGCAATCAGAGCTACACATTCTCCTTCAAAAAAGAAGGTTACGAAACACTGATCTGCACTGCCACAGCCAAGATTGCCAAAATGACTGTTAACTTCCAGATGAAAGCACTTGACGGTGTTCCGTCTACCATCGCTGTTCTGGATGAAGGACAGGTTATTGGTCTTGACCCCAGCGCAGCTCTTGAAGCACCTGTTAACGTTCTTCAGTTCTCTGTAACGGATAAAGCAGGCAACGCGCTTCCGGCAGTTGGCTTCTCCATCACTTCCAACAATACCGATCTGCTTACCGCAAACGGAGGAGTCGTTACTCTGCAGCCGGCTAACCTTGCCGCAGCCGAAGTAAAACTGACTCCGGTTCTTGCAGATACAAACAACTACACCACTGAAGGTGCAGAAAAGACGATTTCCATCGTTGCAGCCAAGAGACTGCGCATCCAGCAGGATTTTGTAGCGGTTGATGGAGCATACCAGTTTGATCCCACAAAAGTTGTTCTCAATCCTCAGCTTCCCTTTGAATACAAGGTCGATACCTTTGTAGATGGAAAAGCTATTGATATGACCAGCATCTTTGATGTGAAACTGACAGGTGCCGGTCTTGGTATGAGCGTAAAAGATTCCGCCGCATTCGTATCTAAACTGATTGCTTCGGAAAACCACACGCTGAGCTATCGTGTAACGGCTACGCCGACAGTAGATGGAAAGAAATTCGACAATCTTTCGACATGGATTTCCGGATCTCTTCGCATGAGCAGAATGGACAGAAACGACTTCAACCTCGTTGGATCCAAACCGAGCAATTCCGACTGGTACGGCGGTACTGAAGTTACTCTGACTTCGCCAAGAAAGATTGCGGGCAACTCTGGACAGAAAATCCACTTCTTCTATGACAACCAGTACATGGATGAAGTGAAAATGACTGAGCAGGGTGAACTGACGAAAGCTATCTACGGTAAAAACGATGCAGGCGTTCTGTACTATCGCAATATCGACTACAAAGCTGACTTCACTGCACCGGATGCAGAATTTAAGAGCATTGAAAAACTCGAGGATATTAATGGCGATACTTACTCTACGAGCAGCACACTCAGTGTAAGTCTGAATGTGAACGATCCCAGAATCGAAGGCATCAATAAAGTATCCGGCGTTCGAAGCGTAGATTACGCATTTGAACTGGATGAGAATACAGCTCAGTCCAACTGGATCAATGTGCCTCATGGCAAGATCACAAAAACGCCTCTTAAAGACAAAGAAGGTCAGAACTGGACGTTCGACATTGAAGTGCCCGATAAAACAGCAACTGTATTTGTTCGTGTAACTGACGCAGCCGGAAACTCTACGGTTGTAAGTTTCATGGATGATCAGGGAGCTCTTAAAACAATCACAGTAGACACCACATCGCCTCTTGGCTGGATTGGTCATACTACGCTGGCAAGCGGTGCTACCTGGCAGGAAAAAGACGGAGAGATCTTCACAAATGCAGATACCTTCGACTTTGTATTCGCAGTTAAAGAAGAAAACTTCGAAAAAGCAAATGCGCCAGAAGCTAAAGTCTTCACCATCAATAAAGAGGGCGAAGCGCTTAAAGAGACTGCAGGAAACTTCACAAAAGATGAAAGCAATGGTCTGTATACCGCTGTTGTTCACGCAGATCCTAATGCCGCATACGTTGCACGCATGAGTTTTGCCGACGTAGTTAAACATGATCTCGAACAGGGTGCAGAAGGTGGTATCGAAAATTCCATCAGCGCCAGCAGCAAAAAAGGCGAAATTGAAACTCCAGTTATTCATGTTCATGATGCAGATATTACCGTCACTGTTGCGCCTGTAGAATCCGAGCCAAATGCGCTGAAACTGACTCTGACAGGACACTGGTATGATGCGAAAGATACGACGATTGAAGTACGCTCACTTACTGATGCAAATGAGAAAGAGCTGAAAGACGAACAGGGAAAAGATCTGAAGTTGAGTGCTGAGGCAGACATTAATAAGATTCTTGCCGATCCTGCAAACTGGAGTGTTGAAGGATCCGGATATGATGAAAGAACTGCTTCGATTGTTCTGTTCACCGGAAAAGACGGCCTTCCAGACGGTCGATATAAATTCAGGATTCATAATGTCGACTATGCAGGTACTACTTATGAAACAGATAAGAATAAACCATTCGAGCATACGGTTGACTATTCCACACCATTGATTACCTCAGTGAAGGTTTCGATGGGGTATGACTATAGTGGAAAGCGTGCTTCAAACGGCGCCACTATGGCGATGCGCTATAACGATATGGTTGAATATTTCAACAGCGATAGAGGGGACTTCGCTCAGGTTAAAGTTACCGCTCGATCGAGAGTTGCCGGTCTTAGCGAGATTATGATTCGACTGGATGGTGAGGATTATGCGCCTAAGGACAGCTATCTTTCTGAAACGTATACCGATCAAGCGTACGAACACACGGCCGAATTTACCCTCCCTCGCTCCACTGCTGTACAGATCAAAGATAAACAGTTGAATCACAAAATCTTGGCTGCGTGCATAGACAATCGTGGCAATATGAGTGAGTGGGTAGCCTCTGATAAGACTGTTGTCAATGACACTATTACTCCAAAACTGAAGGTTTCGTATGATCAGAGCAGTTTCCTTACGCACAACTTTGAAGAAACCAAAACAGACGGCGTATTGAATCAGTACTATAAATCCAATGATTTCCATGTTGGACTGTCGATCAATGAAGCAAACTTCTTCAGAGAAGATGTTCATGTATTCGTATCAAAGAATGGTACATCTCGTGAACTTACTTCTGAACAAGTGAACTGGCAGCCGACCGCTACTCCTGACGTGTACACAGCTGACATTCAGCCCGCGCTTCTGTGGGATGGTGCAGATGGTGAGTATCAGGTAATTGTGGAATATATTGACCGAAGCCAGAACCTCATGGGCGGCGATGCTTCTGCGGGTACTTACTACAGTCCGATCCTTGTTGTTGATACACAGGCTCCTGAACTGCGACGCTCCTACTATGATGCTAATCCTGTTGTTCGTACGATGAAGGATATCCACGGAAATGATAGAGAGTATCTCAACGGAAACCGCAACGGATATATCACCATCCTCGATGACAATCTCGTATTTGGCGAGGGAGAAGTTAAACAGGGTCTTACAACAGAAATCATCACCGAAGATGTTTCCGGTAAAGAGATCAAAGGCGACTTCTACAGCGAACAGCCGTGGAAGAACATGAACAACGGTTCCTTCACTAAGACCTATGTCTTCAAAGGTGATGCAAACTATTCGTTCAAGACAGAGTACAGCGACCTTGCAGGCAACAAGGCTGTTCTTGACTACGATTACTTCACAGTAGACAAGAGCGCGCCGACTAACCTGAACATTTCCTACTCCAAGAGTGTTCTTGATACAGTGCTCGAAGGTGTAAGCTTTGGCTTCTACCAGGCGCCGGTTACCGCGACGGTTTCCGCACAGGACAACATTTCCGGTATCCATGGATTCGATTATTCCTATCTCAAAGCGCAGGGTGTAAGCAGCGTCAATGCTTCGCTCGCAAACCAGAGCATCAACTTCCAGAGCCTGAAACTAACTGAGGATCTTAAAGGCGGTACAGCAACTTTCACAATCCCGAAAGGCATGCTGACAAGCACAACACAGTTCAACGGAACCGTAGACTTTGACGCCACCAACCGTGCTGAAGTCACTTCCAGACGCTACGCAGACACTAAACGCATCGTTGTCGACAACATTGCGCCGACATGCAACGTAGAGTTCACTGCACCGGTTAACTCCGATGGCCAGAACCAGTACTACGCATCCGCTCCGACAGTGACCGTCACAATCCACGAAGCCAACTTCTATCCTGGCGATGTTCACTTCAATATGACATGCAATGGCGCACCGTTTGGTGTATCTCCTGTATGGAGCCACAATGGCGATACACATACAGCGACCTATACCTTCTCTGGTGAAGGACGCTACGAAGGAACAATCACCTATGCCGATAAATCCGGCAACGCGATGGGCACTTACTCCTTCTCTCCGTTTGTTGTGGATATGACCAAACCGGAAATCTCCGTAAACGTTAACGGCAAAACCGGTGACGATATCCTCGCGTTCACTGACAAGGATCTTATTCCGCATATCGAAGTTAAAGACGACTACCTCGATGAATCCTCTGTACAGGGTGAATACACCAAGTATGTATGGGATAAAAAGAACGTCGTATCCACTTCTCCGGAAATCGACCGCGCCAAGACAAACGACACCACATTCAGCTACAGCCTTTCCAAGATCGGCGAAACACGCGATGACGATGGTATCTACAAACTCGTCGGCAGCGCGAAAGATAAATCCGGCAACTCCAACGAAGCCAGCATGGTATTCGTAGTCAACCGCTTCGGTTCTGTATATGTAGTCGGCGAAGATCTTGCCAATGTAGTCGGCCAGTACAACAAATTCATCAACAAGGAACTGACTGTTTACGAGTTCAACCCCGTAACCAGCACAAAAACCGATATTCATGTAACTCAGGTTCACATGACTCGTGATGGCGATAACGTAGCTCTCAAGACCAAGGAAGATCTGAAGAAAGAAAATTCGACAGCCACCCCGACACTGAAAGTGGACGAATCTGCACGCATCGATGATGACAAAGTTGATCACATCAACAACAAAGACCGCGCATACTGGAATGGTTACAAGTATGGTATTCAGCCAGAAGTGTTCGCAACAAATGGTGTTGTGCCTAGCAGTGCGGAAACAGTAAAAGATGGAGATATGCTTGATGGTGTATATCGCATCACTGTTGATACAACAGACCCAAGTAAAGTGAACTCCTCCTACACCACATACGCTGACGATATTCGTCAGGGAGCGCCTGCAGTTGAAAATGTGAGTGCCGACAATGATGACACAAACAAAACAACACAGCTTGCGACTAAGCAGACTAAAGGAGAACTTGTTTCTCCCGAAACTCTGAAGAGCGTTCCAAAAGTGCTTGAATTCCGTGTAGACAGTACTGCACCTGTAATCTCCAAGGTTCAGGGTATGGAAAACAATAGCTACAACGAAAAAGAGCATGTAATCACACTTTCGGTAGAAGATGCGATTGCTCTGGATTCCATTGAAGTTCTTATTGATGGTAAAGCGGATCCGAACAATACGTTCCATGATATTTCCAAGGACGGCAATGTCACCAATAAAGAATTGACAGTCGTTCTCAAAGAAAATAAGGACGCGCAGAAAGTGCAGGTTATTGCAAAAGACCGTGCCGGAAATATTGTTGATACCGCAACCTACGGTGAAAAAGAAGAATTGGGTACATTCTTTAATAAAGAAATTCTTGTCAACACCAACGCATTCATCCGCTGGTACAACAACAAGCCGCTTTTCTTCTCCTCGATCGCTGCGCTCCTTGCGGTGATCTTCGGTGGAATCTACTTCTTCTATAAGAAGAAATTCAAAGACACTGAAGAAGAAGAAAAAACTATTGATAAAAAATAAACATGATTCACACAGAAAAGACAGCCTTCGTTAGAAGGCTGGCTTTTCACAAAGGCTCAGCACTGTATGCTGAACCTTTGTGAAAAGCCAGATACTCTTTTAATAAATGGACAATATATTTTTCCACTACGAAGAAAAAGCTGAAAAAGCCTTACATTTCGTAGTAAGCATTGAGAGAATTCCTGCCATTCAATTTCTGAAGCCATGTGCTCTGCATGCGCTAAGAAAGAAGAAATTAGTTAGGATCGCATAAAAATAAATAGTTAAAAGTCCGAGATTATCGGTCGGAAAGGACGGTAGAGAATGAACAGAAGCTTAGAAAACGACCGGATTGTATGGCTGAATATGGGCGACAATTGCGCGGTAGTCATTAAGAATCAGGCTGATTTTCTGCATACTGAATACAAAGTTATGCAGAACGAGCAGAAAGCCAAGCTTGTTCCGGGGATTCGAATGGATTTCAATGGATTGCCAATGCTGTACTACCAGATGGGATCGCTTCGTAGCCTGTCAGCTCTGCTGTCGTCTATGAAAGAGACCGAGTTAATGCAGATTCTCAATAGTCTGCTTGAACAGTGCAATTCGATTGTTAACAACGGTTTTCTCCAACTGCGTAGCGTTGCGCTTGATATGGATTCCATCTACGTAGATCAGAGTAAATATATTGCGTATTTGATTTATATCCCCTGCCGCAGTAGGTTTTATGTCGATGTAAACGACTTTGAAGACAGCCTGCGTGACCTGCTGATCAACATCATCACTGGAAGCCAACTAGTGACCCAGTTCACATGGCAGAACAAACTCAGCAAGCTGCAGGGATCGCCTCACCTAGACCTAAACGAGATGAGACATCTCATTATGTACGACAGACAGAATGCTGTTTCCGGTTTTTCAAATGGTCCACGCCTGTATTTATGCACACTATCTTCCCCACGACAGAAATTTCGAATTGAAAAACCAAATTGCGTCATCGGGCGAAAACAGGAATGTGATGTCGCTTTGCTGAATGCGGGGCTAGTTGGACGCCATCATGCGGATCTGATCATGCAGAACGGTGTGTTTCTATTGGTTGATAACAACAGTAAGAACGGTACTTTTGTCAATGGACAGAGACTGTATCCAAAGAATCCGTATCAGTTGAAAGAAGGAGATATGATCCGTTTCGGCAACGTTGATATGAGAGTTGAATTCAGATAAGGAGGAATTGCGTGAATATACCAAGAATCATTATTGCAGAAGAAGATTTGGACTACGCTGCTCCTCTAGTTCAGCGTTTTGCGACAGAGTTCGCTGACAAAATAAAAATGGAGATCATCACCGATCCCGCCTATTTCGAGCACTTGTTTTCTAAACCACAGAAAGCAGATATCGTTATTGTGTCCGATGACTTCT
>CAOKFJ010000048.1 GCA_948467695.1 uncultured Allobaculum sp.
TTGCCGCTTAAGACTTTCCAAAGTTCATAAATGAGCTGTTAAGGGGAATAATCGCAGCTGTTCAAAGCAAGCCGGCTTTCTTGCAAATTACAGAAAAAGAGAAGAAATTCGCCGGAATCCTGCTTTCAGACGCAAATCGGATTTTCAGATGATTTATTCAGGAGCGAGCTGGAATACATGAATATTCATTCAGGAAAGTGCAGAGACAATCGAATCGGGCAGTTTCCATCTTCTGCATTCTGCAGATATGAAATTTCGAAAAAAAAGCCCTTCGATTTCGAAGGACTTTAAAAGCTTATTTCTTGGGAGTAAGAAGTGTTTTTCCACCCATGTACGGCTGGAGCGCTTCCGGAATTTTAACAGTTCCGTCAGCCTGCAGGTTGTTTTCCAGGAATGCGATGAGCATGCGCGGAGGAGCAACACAGGTGTTGTTGAGTGTATGAGCGAAATACTTTTTGCCTTTTTCGTCTTTGACTCTGATTTTCAGACGACGAGCCTGAGCGTCGGTAAGGTTCGAGCAGGAACCAACTTCAAAGTATTTCTTCTGACGGGGAGACCAAGCTTCAACGTCTACGGATTTGCATTTCAGATCGGCAAGGTCGCCGGAGCAGCATTCGAGAGTGCGAACAGGCACATCGAGTGTTCTGAAGAAATCAACAGTGTTCATATACAGTTTGGTGAACCATTCTGCGGATTCTTCGGGTTTGCAGACGATGATCATTTCCTGTTTTTCGAACTGGTGAATACGGTATACACCGCGTTCTTCAATACCATGAGCACCTTTCTCTTTGCGGAAGCAGGGAGAGTAGGAAGTCAGAGTGTAGGGCAGTTCTTTTTCATCAAGAATCTGGTCGATGAAACGGCCGATCATGGAGTGTTCGGATGTACCGATCAGGTAGAGGTCTTCACCTTCGATTTTGTACATCATGCCATCCATTTCCGCGAAGGACATAACGCCGGTTACGACGTTGGAGCGGATCATGTAGGGAGGAATGACATAGGTGAATCCACGGTCAATCATGAAATCGCGTGCGTAGGAAAGAATTGCGGAGTGCAGGCGGGCGATATCGCCAACCAGGTAGTAGAAGCCGTTGCCGGCAACACGACGAGCAGCATCCAGATCGATTCCTGCGAATGTTTCCATGATGTCTGTGTGGTAGGGAATTTCGAAATCGGGAACTACGGGTTCGCCAAAGCGTTCGAGTTCAACGTTTTCGCTGTCGTCTTTTCCGATTGGAACAGACGGGTCAATCATATTGGGGATCTGCATCATGGCATTGTTTACAGCCTCGCGCAGTTCATCTTCTTTTTTGGACAGTTCTTCAATCTTGGTTCCAAGGTCGGCGGTTTCCTTTTTAGCGGCTTCCGCTTCGTCCTTTTTACCCTGTCCCATCAGCATGCCGATTTTCTTCGAGATATTTTTTCTCTGTGCACGCAGCTCGTCAGCTTCCTGCTGAGTGCGGCGAAGAGCAGCATCGTCGCAGATTACTTCATCAACGAGATGCAGTTTATGATGCTGAAATTTCTTTTCCATATTCTCTTTGACGAGATCTGGATTTTCGCGGACAAATTTCAAATCAAACATTCAAGGTCTCCTTTTCACTTAAGCATTAATCTATCACTGAATAAAAGCACATTCAAACATGCCTCTTTTCAGAAATTTCATACACATACAATCTACCGCAAAAGCGGATTCTTTTAGCTGTTTTCCTCTTGCCTTAAACCGTATCGCATATTTTCTCCCAGCCGTGAATGCATGCCCAAATGCATACGGCAGGGGCGTCAGAGCACCTTGGAGCAATGGATATCCAACACGGAATCCAAATCCAAGACGGCAGAAACTCATGGATGAACAAAGATCTGGCGTCCCTTTAATCGAACAATGTCCTCCTGACTGCCAACCACCTCAATAAAATTCAAAACTGCCTGCAGCCCCCGTTCTACCGATGAACGTCAACGACTCGCCCAAACGCAAAGCGCTGACTTCTTTGTACAAAGACGCTTTCTTGCTCTTAATATGCAGCGATGCCTGCAGTGTTCAACGTGAACTGCCGCAAGTCATTTCCAGAAAGCCGGCCATCTTTGGTGCATGGCACAGATACGGCTGATCACCATCTCCGCATCACAGATCTCCTCAAAAAACAGGACCGGAACAGTCGTCTGATTTTCATATATTTTTTGTTCATATCGCTTGCATACGCAAAATCATCTTTACCTATACGTTTTTTTGAAATCTTCCGCTCGTATGAAAAGAGAGATTTCATACGAAACTTTGCGTGTTCTTCAATAGATCCGGTACATCCCCGCTCATGAAAAAAAACCGCCTTTCGGCGGTTTTGCTCATTCATATTCTGAATTTCAGATCAGCGACTGATCAGATCGTTACTATTCTTCAACAGTCTCTGCCGTTTCAGCTTCGGTGACGACTTCATCGATCGGATGCTCGATCTGCGCCTGATCGGCATCGAATTCATCAGCCGGAACTTCAATCGCATTCATCTGTTCAACAGTCTGTCCTTCTGTCACAGCAGCGTTTTCTTCAGGTGTTTCTTCTTCCTGATGATCGGTAAAGGTCATGCGGTTTACCTTGTCGTTTTCATTCAGACGGATGATATGCACACCGCGTGTACGGCGTGTAAGCACCTTGATGTCATGAATATTAACACGGATCATCTGTCCGCTGTCCGTAACAATCATCGCGTCTTCATCGCCTTTTACCGCTTTAAAGCCGACTACCGGACCGGTGGTTTCATTGACCGACATCGCCATGACACCCATGGTGCCGCGGTTGGTCATGCGGAAGTCTTCGCGCAGTGCGCGTTTTCCAAAGCCTTTTTCCGAGAGGACAACGATCGTATCGCCTTCGCTGGAGAGTGTGACACCGACAACTTTTCCGCCCTCAGGCACCTTGATGCCTTTGACACCGGCTGCGGTACGTCCCATCAGTCGAACAGACTCTTCAGGGAAACGGATTGCGTTTCCGCCATCGCACGCGATGAGCACTTCTTCGTGACCGGTGGTCGGGCGTACAAACGCGAGAGAGTCGCCTTCATTGAGCGAAATGGCAATCTTGCCGCCGCGGTTAATGTTCTTGAATTCGGAAATCGGCGTTCTCTTGACGATGCCTTTGGTTGTGACAAAGAGCAGGTTTGCGGCTTCGTCTTCAAGCTTGTAAGGCAGAATCGCCTGCACCTTTTCGCCTTCCTGCAGCGGCAGGAAGTTGACGATCGGTGTGCCTTTCGCGGTTCTTGAACTCATCGGGAACTGGAAGCCGCGCATGCGGTATACACGTCCGGTATTGGTAAAGAACAGCACACGGTCATGGTTGCACAGACCTACCATGAACTCGATCGAGTCTTCATCGTTGAGCGAAATGGAACGGATTCCTTTTCCGCCGCGAAGCTGTGTATGGTAGTTGTTCGTTGCGGTCATCTTGATGTAGCCGGAGCTGGTCAGCGTCATCAGAACATCTTCCTGCGGAATCAGATCTTCATCGATAACGTCGAAGCTGCCGTCCACAATTTCAGTGCGACGCTCGTCGCCGTACTTCGCCTGAATGTCGTCGAGGTTGGCACGGATGATGTCGAGCACACGGGAATGGTTGGCAAGAATATCTTTGAAGTCAGCGATTGCGACGAGCAGAGAGTTGTACTCGCCTTCGATCTTTTCGCGTTCCAATCCGGACAGACGGCGGATCTGCATCGCCAGAATGGCTTTGGACTGCAGATCATCCAGTCCGAACTGTGCGTTCATATCTTCAATCAGTCCGGCTTCTTCTTTGTGGGAGTGACGGATCAGGTCGATCAGTTCATCGAGATGATCGAGCGCAATGCGCAGACCTTCGACAATGTGCAGACGTTCCTGCGCTTTTTTCAGATCAAAGCGGGTGCGGCGCACAATGACATCGGTCTGGTGATTGACGTAGTCGATGATCATCTCGCGGATGGTCAGCTGTTTGGGTCTGCCGTTTTCAAGGGCGAGCATGTTGATGCCCATTGTCGACTGCAGAGGCGTTTCGCGGAACATCTGGTTGATGACAACATCTTCCTGAACGTCCTTTTTCAGATCCATAACGATGCGGATACCTTCACGGTTCGATTCATCGTTAAGATAGGTGACACCCTGGACTTTCTTGTCGCGGATGACCTGCGCCATCTTCTCGTACAGCTTCATCTTGTTGATGCCGTACGGGATTTCATAGTAGATGACGCGCTTTTTGCCGTTGGGCATTTCTTCGATGCGGTATTTGGAACGGATCGCGATCGATCCGCGTCCGGTTTCATACGCCTCGCGAATGCCTTTGCGGCCAAGAATAATACCGCCGGTCGGGAAGTCGGGACCGGGCAGGTATTCCATCAGCTCGGTAACGGAGATTTCCGGATCGTCCATGACCGCTTTGATGGCGCGTACGGTTTCGTTGAGGTTGTGCGGCGGAATGTTGGTTGCCATACCGACCGCGATACCCACGGCACCGTTGAGAAGCAGGTTAGGAATACGGGAGGGCAGAACGGTCGGTTCCTTGCCGTCGCCGTCATAGGTTTCGATAAAATCTACAGTTTCTTTGTTAAGGTCAGCGACCATTTCGGTCGAGATCTTGGACATGCGCGCTTCGGTGTATCGCATCGCCGCCGCTCCATCGCCATCCAGAGAACCGAAGTTTCCATGGCCGTCTACAAGCGGATAGCGGTAGGAGAAGTCCTGCGCCATGCGGACCATCGCATCGTATACCGCTGTATCGCCATGCGGATGGTATTTACCGATAACGTCGCCGACGATACGCGCGCTTTTCTTGTGCGCGCTTCCCGGAGTGATGCCCAGGGTTGTCAGCGCATAGAGAATGCGGCGGTGAACCGGCTTCATGCCGTCTCGTACATCGGGCAGGGCACGCTGGACGATAACGGACATGGAGTAGTCAAGGAACGAGTCCTGCATCTCTTTGCAGATCTCGATATCCTCGATCATTTCAGATTTCTGCTCTTCCTGTTCGTCAAACGAATCATCAAGCATTTCTTCACTAGTCTTTTTATTGTCTTCCATACGTCCCCCTTCTACAGATCAAGCGTCGCGTATTCGGCGTTGTTCTGAATAAATTCTTTACGGGGCTCGACATCCTCGCCCATCAGCATCGAGAAGACCGCATTGGCTTCCATGATGTCGTCAATCGTGACGCGTTTGAGGATACGGCGTTCCGGGTCCATTGTGGTTTCCCACAGCTGCTCGGCATCCATTTCACCAAGACCTTTGTATCGCTGCACTTTGTAGCCGTCTTTGTATTCGGCGCGCAGCGCGTCCATTTCCTGTTCCTTGTAGGCGTAGTCCACGCGCTTGCCCTTCTGAATTTTGTACAGAGGCGGCTGTGCGAGGTATACGTAGCCCTGTTCGACAACCGGACGAAGGAATCGGTAGAGGAATGTCAGCATCAGGGTGGCGATATGCGAACCATCGACATCGGCATCGGTCATGATGATGATCTTGTGGTAGCGCAGTTTGGAGAGATCGATGTTGTCTTTGAAACCGCAGCCGAAGGCGGTGATCATCGAGTTGATTTCGGCATTTTCGAAAATGCGGTTTTCACGCGCTTTTTCAACGTTGAGGACTTTGCCTCGCAGCGGAAGGATCGCCTGGGTGCGCGCATTGCGTCCCATCTTCGCTGAACCGCCCGCTGAATTACCCTCGACAATAAAGATTTCGCACTCGCTCGCATCGCGGCTCGAGCAGTCCATCAGTTTGCCGGGCAGGGAAGTGATGCCGTCCAGACCGGATTTGCGCTGAACCGCTTCACGGGCTTTTGCAGCCGCGATGCGGGCGCGTCCGGCTGTCAGACCTTTTTCCACGATCGCTTTGGCTTCGGTCGGGTTTTCAAGCAGGAAGCGGCGTAAGGCTTCGCCGAAAATATTCGAAACGATTTTGCGCACTTCGCTGTTGCCCAGTTTTGTTTTTGTCTGACCTTCAAACTGGGGATCGGGGTGTTTGACGGAAATAATCGCCGCCAGACCTTCCTTGACGTCTTCTTTCTGCAGAGATTCGTCTTTTTTGAGAAGGTTGGCTTCCTTGGCGTATTTGTTCAGTTCACGCGTCAGCGCCAGACGGAAACCGTCTTCGTGATAGCCGCCTTCGTGTGTGTTGATGTTGTTTACAAACGAATAAATCTCGTGCTGGAAGTCTTTGTTGTACTGCAAAGCGACCTCGGCGAGAATGCCGTCGGTTTCGCCTTCCGCATAGATCACCTTTTCGGTCAGAACTTCCTTGCCTTCATTGAGGTGGCGAACGTATTCGATGATACCGCCCTCATAGCAGTATTCTTTGCATACCGGATGTTCGGGGCGTTCATCGGTTAATGTGAGTTTCAGATTTTTATTCAGATACGCGAGCTGACGGATACGGGAGTCGAGAATCTTGAAATCATACTCGGTTGTTTCCTTGAAGATCTGCGCATCTGCCTTAAAGCGGACAAGCGTGCCAGTCTTGTCGGTTGTTCCGATTTCTTTGAGCGGAGCGACGGGTTTTCCGCCGTTCTCAAAGCGGATGTAATATTCTTTTCCATCCTGATCAACGGTAACTTCAAGCCATTCGGACAGCGCGTTTACTACACTGGCGCCAACGCCGTGCAGACCGCCGGAAACCTTGTAGGCGCCGCCGCCGAATTTTCCTCCGGCATGCAGAACCGTCATAATGGTTTCAACCGCGCTGATTCCGGTTTTTTCATGAATGCCTACCGGCATACCTCGGCCGTTGTCGCGCACGCTGATGACATTGTCTTTTTCTACAACTACATCGATGCGATTGGCATAGCCTGCCAGCGATTCGTCGATACCGTTGTCCACAATCTCCCATACGAGATGATGGAGCCCTCGGCCGGACGTTGAGCCGATGTACATGCCCGGACGCATGCGCACCGCTTCGAGACCTTCCAGAACCTGGATGTCGTTGGCAGTGTACGAATGGTCGACATGAACGGCTTCGTCTTCGAGTTTGTCGAACTCAAGGACCGAATCCTCAAGTGTCTTGTTATCAGTTTCAGACATCAAATATTCCCTCCCTCATCTTGCCGTGATCAACTGTATAAAACTTCACCGGGCGTTTAAACCAGCCTGGGGAGACTGGATCCGCGGTGGTAATAAAGATTTGAATATCTTCGGGAAAAGACGCAATCAGCCCCGCGCGGCGGGACTCGTCCAGTTCCGAGAACACATCGTCAAGCAGAAGAATCGGATACTGTCCGGTTTTCTCCTTGATGACTTTGCATAGTCCGATTCGCAGGGCGAGCATCACCGAGCGCTTCTGTCCCTGGCTTGCCGTCTGCGTGATCAGTTTTCCGTTCAGACGAAATTCCAGATCGTCTTTGTGAATGCCGACACTGGTATTTTTCATCTGTTTATCGCGCGCTTTGCTTTTTTCATACGCCGCTTCGAGCTGCGCTTTGATATCCCCTTCGGGATCCACACAGCTTTTGTAAGTAATCGACAGCTGTTCCTGTCCCTGCGAAAAGGAAGGAAAAACTTCCGACGCTTTGGCTTCAAGCAGTTTGACGAACGCATGGCGCTGCGCGATAAGCACCGCCTGCGCATCGATCATCTGCGTTGTGATCGCCGAAAGCAGAATGTCATCCGGCTTCCAGCTCTTTAAAATCGCCGAGCGTTCTTTGAGCAGTTTCTGAAAGTTGGACAGAACAGACGTATAGGTGCGCGAAAGCTTGACTAACTCCATATCCATCAGTCTTCTCCGCTCTTTTGGAGCATCGGAGAACAGAGCCAGATCGTCCGGGGAGAAGAGCACCGCGTTGAGAATGCCGACAAACTCCGAAAACGAACGGACGGGTTTCTCGTTGCGATAGAGAAATTTCTTTCCCTGCGAAAACACCATTTTCAAACGCTCCATGCGGCCTTTGCTTTCGATCGATCCTTCGATCATGAACGAATCGCGTTCATGCCGTATAAGCGATGGTGTTTTGAGCGTGCGCCAGGAGCGCAGGTGGCTCAGAAAATAGATGGATTCAAGAAGGTTGGTTTTGCCCTGGGCATTTCTGCCCCAAAAGATGTGAATCGTATCCGGATCAAAAGAAAAAGAAGCTGTTTCGAAGTTTCTGTAGTCAGAAAGCTTCAGCTTCTGTATGTTCATTCGATTTCAATCCGAATGTTTCCGGTTTCTACGACGTCTCCCGCACGAAGCTTCTTGCCGCGCCGGTTCTCCGGTTCGCCATTCACAATGACTTCGTTCTGCGCAAGCCACGCTTTAACCTGTCCGCCGGAATCAATGATGTTGCAGGCTTTCAGCAGCTGCTGGAGAGTAATGTATTCATCTTTAAGGCTAAACTTCATTTTGCAACCTCTTTTCATGGTCAATTATACCAAAAACGCCTTTACAATGCCACGAACGGAAAATCCGCAATGTCCGTATAGGGAATGCGGACAAGCTAAATCAGACGCATACAACGCCTAAACGCTTGTTTTGTGCCGCTTTTTTGTAAACCGTATGTAAATCCTCCCATCAGGCAGCGATCGGATGATGCTTCTTAGCATAGAACCGTTCTGCAGCCGCTAGACAGAGAAATGGAAAGAATGACTTCACTTCAGATCGGCGAATATTTCGGGATTGCTCGGCTTTCCAGAGAATAAATGAAGTTCTCCCGCAAGAATGAATTTAATAAATAAATTCTTTTGCTTATTTAAACTTTAGTGCTACAGTATATGTGTCGATGACAACTTCGAAAAAATTTTTGTGATCTACATCACAAAAGAAAGAGGCGTGCTTGGGACACGCCTCTTTTTTGTTTGAGGACGATAACAACTTCTGCAGCTGCCTAAGCAGCTGCTCACTGCTTTATCGCAGTGCTTTCTGGAGAGCTACCAGAGTCAGTAACAGGATTGCAAAAAATCCAATTACTTCCATAGGGGTCTCCTTTCATGTTAAAAGCTGTCAGCGTCCTCTGCTTTCGCAGTGCTTGACATACGTCATCGTCCTCCTTGTGTCATCGCTGACACGTTTATCAGGATACACGAATGAGTTTATCTATTTCAATCGTTCGTTAATAAGTATTATTTTATACAAAGAGTAAATTCAGACCTTGCTTTCTTTGCATAGATATAACGTATCGATTGCACCGGGGCAGGGAAAACGAAAGGACCGAAGCGTTTGCTGGCTTCGGTCCTTTGTCATATACAGACTGATATTTATGAATTGCGTTTTAGTAGGCGCGCAGAGGCACGAGAAGCATTTCGATCGAAGGATCGGAAGGCACTGAAATACGGATCGGTGTTACATCATCGCCAAGATGGAGCGTGATGCGCTCGGCGCTGCGAATGGCATGAAGCGCATTGAGCATGATCGTGCCGTTAAAGGCGATTTTACCCTGATAATCCGCACCGGAGAAATCGTCCATGAACTGGCGGCAGCTTCCAAGCGTGCTGTTGAGTACGTCTACGGAAATCGTATCGGGTCCGTATTCCATTAAAACAGGAACAACGCCGCTGCCGGCAGCTTTATCCGCTGTATAGATGGTGGTACGGGAAATCATCGCTTCGAACTGTTTGTTGTTGAGCTCGATATCGATTTTGGATTTGGTTTTGAGCAGACGGTCGCAGTCCGGATATGCTCCGTCAAGCAAAGTTGTCTGGTACATCAGATCGCCCGAGACAAACTGCATCTTTTTGCGGTTGAAGTACAGATCCACCTGATCTTCATCATTGAGCAGGGAAGTCACTGTCTGCAAAGCCGTCTTAGGCAGTGTCACCTGCATAGCCGCATCGGTCTGCACCGGCAGAACTTTGCGCGCCATGGAAATCGTATCGGTAGCGGTTGCCGACAGCTGATGATCCTGAATGCGGATATTGATGCCGGTCAGATACACGCGGGGTGTGTTGGTCGCGCAGGCAAAGCCGACCTGGTTGTAAATAGTATGCAGATCGCGTACCGGAAGAGCGAGGTGGCTTGCCGGCTGGGAAAGATCGATATGGG
>CAOKFJ010000049.1 GCA_948467695.1 uncultured Allobaculum sp.
TTTTGATCTCGCGCTGTTCGAGACCGACTTTCTGCAGAATCGCGAAACGCTCACGGTCTTCGATTCCTTCGGAAACCTGCTTGTAGTACATGATCAGAATCACGACGAGAATAAACAGCGCGCTGACATAGACGCCGATAAACAGAAGACCGGAATATAGAGCCAGGCCTTCCTGACGCTGCGTTTCTTTGAAGGAAACCATTGTCGCTGCAGCCGGTTCGCCCGATATCGTCAGATCAGACAGATCATGGGTGTTCCAGAAAGGTGCCATGAGTTCGTCAGCCTGTTCGACATCGTCCAAAGCAGGATTTACAGGACTGTCAAACTGGACGTTCCAGAAAATCTGAGGAGACAGACCGGGATTTTTAGAGAAGTCGGCGACCATCCACTGCGAGGTCGTATCTCCAAAGAATCGTTTGGTAAAGTCGGAAGGCATTTCGCTTTCCGCATGAACGACTTCGTACTGCCTGCCGTCCTCGCCGGTAAGAATATCGCCGCTAACGGTCTGGTTCGAGAAGCTTAAGAGCTGATTTTCGCCAAGCTCGATGTTCTGTCCACTCAGACGGTTATAGTCGGCAAGCGAAACGACTTCGCCCTCCATTTCACTGCTTCCATGCTTGAAGGAGACAAACTGCTCAGCGTACGTAACCGGATCGGACGGATCCCATCCTGCGGTTTTCGCGTTGTCCATGATCGCGTTTTCGACCATGTCATAGGTGACATCATCACGAAGCGAGTCTAAAAAAGAAACGCGTGCATCTCTGGCATAGGCACGGTTGACCATCGTGTCGATGCCGGCAATCAGCGATGTTGTAGTAGAGAGGGTGACAAGAATCATCGTGGATAGAATCGCGATGTTGGCCAGCGCGGCGGCGTTGGCTTTCATGCGGTACTTCATCGAAGAGACGGAGATGAAATGGTTCGGCTTGTAGTAGAATCCTCGATGCTTCTGCATCATCGAGATCAGAACAGTCGAGCCGAACATGAACAGAAGATAGGTACCGATAATGACCAGAATAACCGCGACAAAGAACATCAGCAGCGCGCTGATCGGATCTTTGACCGTCAGTGCGATACCATAGCCGGCGCCAAGCGCAAGCAGACCGGCGACGGCGAGAATCCAGCGGTTTTTGATCGGACGTTCGCCGATGCTTTTTCCATGCATCTGTTCAAGAGGATTGGTGCGCAGCATTGTAAAAAGGGTATATGCCCATATTGCGCCATAGCATAGAAGAATCCAGAGCGAACAGTTTGCCATGGAGGACCATGAGATATAGAAACCGAGCTGCACATCCAGACTGATGATGCGCAGGATAATGAGAAACATGATCTTGTCCAGGCAGACGCCAAGCGCAAAGCCGGCAGCAAGAGAAATCAGAAGACTGACGAGCAGTTCATAGGTGACAATTCGAATCAAATGATGCTTCTCCATGCCCAGAACGGTGTAGAGACCGTTTTCCTGGCTGCGGTTCTTCATCCACACGCTGTTGAGATAGAAGAAGAAAAGCAGAGTGAAGAACATTACAACTCTTACGCCAAGATCAAGCGTCATCTGCATTGTCTGACCGCCAAACGTCTGTGAGAGTGTCGGATTGGCGCAGAGCGACATCATCGAATAAATCATGCAGACCATCAGCGTGCTTCCGGCAATGAACGGAACGGTGATGCGGTAGTTCTTGCGGATGGACTGCAGCGCGAGATTGAGATAGAGAAAGCGGTGCATTACTGATACTCCCGTGACGACATGACGGTCAGCGTGTTGGAGATCTTCTGGTAGAACTGTTCGCGGGTCTGGTTCGCGCGGATGAGCTGATGGAAAATCTGCCCGTCGCGAATGAAAAGGATTCGGCTAGCGTAGCTTGCGGCGGTGACGGAATGGGTAACCATGACAATGGTCTGTCCCTGTGCGTGGAGCGATTCAAACAGTTCGAGCAGTTCCTGCGAACTTTTGGAGTCGAGCGCGCCGGTCGGTTCGTCGGCAAGAAGCAGATCGGGATTGGTGATCAGTGCTCTGGAAGAAGCGAGGTGAGATTGAGTCTTGCGGCAAGCGGATCGAGTTTCTTTTTCATATCCGCGTATTTCTCCTTGTTGAGCACAAGCGGCAGCAGGATGTTATCTTTAAGATTGAAGGTGTCCAGAAGCGAGTAGTCCTGAAAGAGAAAGCCGAGATGATTGCGGCGAAACAGGTTCAAATCGCGTGCAGGTATGGTGGAGGCATCCTGTCCGTTGATGAAGACACTGCCGCGAGTGGGCTTGTCGAGCACCGCGAGAATATTGAGCAGTGTGGATTTTCCCGATCCGCTTTCGCCCATGATGGCGACGAACTCTCCCGGTTCGACCGAGAAGGTGACATCGTGAAGAGCTTCGACTTTTACGGATGAGAATTTGGATTTATAGATTTTCTGAAGATTGGAGACTTCAAGAATTGGCATGTTTGTGTCCTCCTTGACTACAGGATAAAGAAGAGGCCATTTTCGAGCTATCGATCCTTCTTACCCGTTTCTTACGCTCGTGAAAGCGAATCGGTAAGATTAACGACCATAAATCGATCAGAATACAGGCGGAAAGAGAAAATGACACGGTTCAAAAGACGATCATGTGCGCAAATAAATCAGACTGTTGCGCTAACGATTCCAATTCGTTTGGCTTGCGCGTGCTTTATGTCAAAATAGAAGCGATCCATGCACGCATCCACAACATGTGATGCTTTATGGATACGGAACATATACATATAGAGAATCGTATCGAAACAGACAGAGGAGAATCAAAATGAAAATTGCTATGGCAAACGACCACGCCGCTGTCGCAATGAAAAATGAAATCAAGAAAATGCTCGAAGAAGAAGGCTATGAAATCATCAACTTCGGCACTGATACCAATGACAGCGTTGACTACCCCGACTTCGGTTCCGCATGCGCACGCGCAGTAGCGAACAAAGAAGCTGACTTCGGCATCGTCATCTGCGGTACAGGCATCGGCATCAGCATCGCCGCCAATAAGATCCCCGGCATCCGCTGCGGTCTTTGCAAAGATGTTACTGACGCGAAACTTACCCGCGAACACAATGACGCCAATATGCTGAGCATGGGCGCGCGTACAACCGGTATGGAAACCGCTAAAGATATTGTGCACGCTTTTCTGGCTACACCGTTCTCCAATGGAGTAAACCACGTTCGCCGCATCGCCAAACTCGCCGATCTGGACGGATCCGCAGAATAATCGTTCTTCAGGAATATTCCCGCAGTCGTCAAACGATCTTTCCATTCGCAATGATCAGTACATACGTCGCTTCGGCGGCGTTTTTCTTTTGCGCAATGAATCTAGCGCGATGAATAAAGAAGAGCGGCTTTTGATATCGATTTGCCGGCAGAATGAGTCGTCTGCGAAAAAAACGAAGAGATGACGATGGGCGCATAGGTGAATCGAAGATATGATAGATGTTGAACAGTTTTATGCATAAAATGAATGAAGATGAACGATTTGTTTCGTGTTTTCGCTTTCCTGGACATGAGGATTGAGTCTTTTCGGCAAAGACAGCAGCTATTCGCAAAGCAGGCTTAATGAAATGCTGACTTTCAAGAGGAATTCCAAAAAAGAAAAATGCATCTGGATAATCTGAAAGAGATGAAAATAGCAAAAATTCACACAGTCAGGGATGGAGAATTCTTCACGAGGGTGAATGAATATGAAGAAAATTGAACGAATTGTTCATAAAAATTGATCTAAAAGTGAAATTCATGAATTTATGTGAAAATAAATGAAGAAAAATGAAGAATTGTGGTTGATTAAACGCTTTCATCACTGTATATTCTTCTTGTAACAACGCAGACGTGAACAGAGATGAAAGGAACTGAATAAAACTGGAGGAACACCAATTATGATGACTGATGAACGCCAGGAGAAAATCCTTGCCTATCTCGCCGAACACGAGCGTGCTACACAGCAGGAGCTGATCGAACTTCTCGATGTTTCGGAAAGCACGCTCAGACGAGATCTGATGACTCTTGAAGAACAGGGCATGTGCCGGCGCGTACGCGGCGGTGTCAGTGCCCGCAAGCACACCATGGTCTCGGATGTCCTGATGACATCGCGCCGTACGGAATACCAGAAAGAAAAAATCGAGATCGCCCGCATCGCATCCACGCTGATCGAAGATGGCGATGTGATCTATCTCGATGCCGGAACGACAGTCGAAGCGCTGATTCCGTTTCTGGAAGGAAAGAACGTGCAGACAGTGACCAATTCTCTTTCTCATGCCATACAGCTTTCGGAACGCCAGATTCCCGTTTCGGTTGTCGGCGGAGAACTGAAAACGATCACCAACGCGCTGATCGGCGAAGAGGCGCTTGCCTACCTGGACAAATACCACTTCACCAAAGGCTTCTTCGGAACCAACGCCATCATGGAAAGCGGCGAACTGCTTACGCCCGATGTCCGTGAGGCAGCGGTTAAGAAAAAAGCCATGGAACACTCGTTCGAAAAATACGTTCTTGCGGATTCTTCGAAATTCGATAAAACCGCAAGCGTGCGTTTCGGCTCCCTGCATAATGCAGCGCTCATCTGCGAAGACGAGGCGATCCTGCCGGAGGGCTGCGAGATTCTCAGAATCCTGCCTGCAGACGATCGCGCAGATGACTAGCCTCAATTGGCTGGTATCTTTGCTTCAGCCCGATGCATTACTTCAGCTGTCCGATATCCACAGCGATATCTAAAAAAGAAAAGAAAGGAGAAGCTGAATTATGATCTACACTCTTACCGCCAATCCTTCGCTTGACTACATCATGCGTGTAAACAACTTTGAAGCTGGCGAAACCAACCGCGCACAGACGACTGAACTGTACCCGGGAGGAAAAGGCATCAACGTTTCCACGATTCTTGAACGTCTTGGCTACGCCAATACGGCACTGGGCTTTATCGCCGGATTCTCCGGAAACGAGCTTGTCCGCATGCTGGAAAAACGTTCGTTCGAAAAAGAGTTCGTTGAATGCAATGGATACACACGCATCAACGTCAAACTCAAATCCGGCGAAGAAACCGAAATCAACGGATGCGGTCTTGAACTTGAAGACAAGGATGTCGAGGTTCTCAAAAAACGCATCGCCAAACTGGAAAAAGACGATGTTCTGATTCTGTCGGGAAGCATTCCCTCCCAGCTGAACAACCACTTCTACCAGGAATTGATCGAACTGGCTGGAGAAGATATTCTCTGCGCAGTCGATGCAACTGGCGATCTGCTCAAGAACACGCTGCCAAGTCATCCTTTCCTGATCAAACCGAATCAGGCGGAACTTGAAGCGTTCTTCAACGAAAAGCTCGACACACGCGAAGCGCTCGCCGGCGCGGCTGCCCGCTTAAGAGAAATGGGCGCGCAGAACGTACTGGTTTCTCGCGGAAGCAAAGGCGCGCTTCTGGCCGGAATGGATGGAAAGTTCTACACATCCACTTGCCCGAAAGGCAAACTGATGAACTCCGTTGGATCGGGCGACTCGATGGTAGCCGGATTCATGGCAGGCTACATGAAAGAGCACAGCCTCGAACAGGCGCTTCGCCTTGGCATCTACTGCGGATCGGCAACAGCCTTCTGCGCCGACCTGGCAGAAAAAAGCGATATCGACCATCTGATGGAAATCAGCCCGGTTGAAATCGAAACATTCGAACTCTAAAAGGCAGCAATTCGGCAAGCTTCGGTTGGGGAACCGGGCAAGCTGATCAATATACTGCAAAGCATTACCGCATCACAAAGCATTGCCCGCAATGCCAAAAAGATCTGATCCTGCTCTGGCGCTGGGGAGCAAAAGAGCGGGAAATACTTCTGCACGAAAGCGGTGGGGACCGCAGCCATGCAGACCAAAATATGGAAAGGGAACACAGGTATGAAAATCAGAGATCTTCTGGCGATTGAAAGCATAGATGTACATGCTTCAGCCGCCGACAAAAACGAAATCATCCGCAAAGCCATCGACCTGATGGAAAAGAGCGGAAAAATCAGCGAACGCGCACCCTACGAAGAACAGGTGTACAACCGCGAACTGGAAAGCACGACCGGCGTCGGTATGGGAATCGCCATTCCGCATGGACGCTCCGCAGCCGTGAAGAAACCGGGACTTGCCGCAATGGTTATTCCTGATGGCGTTGACTACGACGCTTTGGATGGTCAGCCCGTCAATCTTCTGTTTCTGATCGCCGCTCCGGAAGATGGAAACGTGCATCTTGAAGTGCTCGCCCAGCTTTCCCGCATGCTCATGAATGAGGATCTCTCGAGCGCGCTGAAAAAAGCGAAGACACCGGAAGAATTCCTCGATCTGCTCAACAAAGCGGAAGCCGCGCTGGAAAAGCCGGAAGAAGAAGTCGAAACCGCAGAAGTTTCAGCAGCTCCCGCAAACGCACCGTTTATCCTAGCGGTAACCGGATGCCCGACTGGCATTGCGCACACCTACATGGCAGCTGAAGCCATCGAAAAGAAAGCCAAAGAACTTGGCTATCGCGTAAAAGTTGAAACCCGTGGTTCGGGCGGAGCGAAAAACGTTCTGACCGCAGATGAAATCCGCGAGTGCGACGGCATCGTTGTCGCGGCGGATACGAAAGTTCCAATGGATCGATTTGATGGAAAACGAGTTGTCCAGAGCGCGGTTGCTGCCGGCATTCACGAACCGGACAAACTGATCGCCAAAGCGCTTGATCCCGCGACTCCGCTCTTCCACGGAAACGGTGCAGGCGAAAGCGAATCGGAAGCCAAAGAATCCGGCTGGCACAAAGTGTACAAAGACCTGATGAACGGTGTATCGCACATGCTGCCCTTCATTGTCGGCGGCGGTATCATGATCGCCATGGCATTCCTGATTGATGGTTTCTGTGTTGACATGAATTCTCTTGCTGAAGCGGATCGCGCACTGTTCGGTACGATCACTCCGGCAGCTGCCTTCTTCAAAAGTGTCGGCGACATCGCATTTGGCTTCATGCTTCCTGTTCTGGCTGGCTTCATCGCCATGTCCATCGCGGACCGTCCGGGTCTTGCGGTCGGCTTTGTCGGCGGCATGATCGCCGCTTCCGGCAAAAGCGGATTCCTTGGCGCTCTTCTTGCCGGTTTCATCGCTGGCTACCTTGTAGAAGGTCTCAAAAAACTCTGCTCCAAATTCCCTGCTTCTCTTGAAGGTATTAAACCGATGCTGATCTACCCGTTCTTCGGCGTTCTTGGTATCGGCGCAATCATGATGTTCCTGGTTGAACCGCCTGTAGGCTGGCTCAACACACAGCTTAACTTCTGGCTTGAATCTCTGAATGGCACATCCGGTCTTCTGCTTGGCACACTGCTCGCCGGCATGATGGCAATCGATATGGGTGGACCGTTCAACAAAGCCGCTTATGTATTTGGTACTGCTTCTCTTGCTGCCGGAAACTACTCCATCATGGCAGCCGTAATGATCGGCGGAATGGTTCCGCCTCTGGCCATCGCGCTTTCCACATGGCTGTTCAAAGACAAATTCACAGAAGACGAACGCAAGACAGCGCCGACCAACGTTGTCATGGGTCTTGGCTTCATCACCGAAGGCGCTATTCCTTTCGCTGCCAGTGATCCGCTTCACGTTCTGCCTGCCTGCGCAATCGGCTCCGCCCTCGCCGGTGCGCTCAGCGAACTGTTCGGCTGCACACTGATGGCGCCTCATGGAGGCATCTTCGTTGTACTCACCATCGGCAACCCGCTCATGTACCTGGTGGCTCTGATCGCCGGTACCATCGTAGGTGCCCTGATTCTCGGTCTTACCCGCAAACCTGTTAAAAAAGCTGCTTAATCAACTACCTCATAATTATCTTTTCGGCAGCAGATACGTTCAGTGAAAGCTGACAAAAATGAACATAACGTTTTTGAAGATGCAGCGATGACTGATTCGCCCTCCTTCATCGCTGACTTCAGAAACATTTGAGTTGTTCAAATCCATATCCAGTTCAACAAACGGTCATAAGATGACCGGCGATCAAACTCTGATGACTTGCAGCGTCTCGCCCGCCTGCTGCAAAAAGTCAGGACACTTGATCGAAGACTTGCAAAGATTTACCTGAATATTTCTCTCTTAACTATTTCTCATAATTAAACTACTTTCTATTTCTTTCTCTTAATTACCCGGATCTGGAATCTGCAGCCAGATCCGGGATTTTTTTTGCGTATGCGGCAATCAGTGAACAGGAGCAGAATGAAAGTACGGATATTGAGCGGGTCGTGAAGAGAGAGATGCAATAAACTATCTGAAATGGATAAAATTCCAAAATGATAGTGGTGGTGAATATGCATTCTTGCCAGGCGAAGAAGCAGGATCGTTTTGTGAAAACGGACATTTTGCGACAAGAGCGGCGGACATGGAAGAGTAGTTTTTTATTCACCTTTTTCCCGTGCGAAAGATGTGCTAATCTGTTTTTAATTAAGCAACTATACCAAAAAAACAATCTATAGTGAGTTATTCAGGTTTGAACAGTCCAGAGTGTATGCGAGCTGTCTGATTCTTTCGATGAATAGATGATTTTGATCAGACTGTTTGGAATGTGGGGAAGGGTTATGACGATATGGATCAATGAATTTCGAAGAATACTGAAAAGCCGAAGTTCGCAGATGCTGACAATTGTGCTGGCTGTGTTTGCGGCAATGGCTTTCGTGCAGACGTACATCACCCCGCAGCCTGCGCTTGAAGAGGAAATCCGAACGACAAAATGGTCTTTGGATGAAGCGGTGCGTCAGGCAAAAGAAGATCTTGACTATGCGCAGCAGTATGGACTTCCGCAGGATCGGGAAGCAAAGCCTGTTCTGGTGGATGTCAGTGCTAGGAGGCAAGCTGCATGGGCGGCGTTCGATCAAACATGGCAGTCGTATCAGAGTGGAGCGGTCAGCGAACAGAAGCTGAACGAAGCGTATGTAAAAACCAAGATCGAAATCTATCTTCTTGACGCGTCTTTGCTGCGCTCCAAGGAACATGAAGATCCCGATCTTTATGTTCAGTACAGAGATACACTCGATTGGCTGGATGGCACGGCGCCTGATTCGCAGACATACACGGAATATATGAAAAACGAAAATCCTGAAGCGCGTCATTTGAGTTTTGTGAACCGCAAATCACGGATTGAAAAGCTTCTTCAGGATCTTGAACGCGGCTATCCGCTGGCAACAGGGCCTGCACGCGGTCCGGGACTGAATATGCGAAACTATTTCGCGCAGAAAAATCTTTCCGGTTTTATTCTTCCGGTGATTACGATCGCGTTCTTTTTGATGAATGCGATGGAACTGCACCGAAGCCGTGCAATCTTTTATTCGCGCTCGCTTCCTGTCTCTGCCCTTCGATTCTGGAGGGTTCAGCTGATGGCTTCCTTATGCGCGGCGGTGATGGTTTTTCTGATGACATTTTTTGCCGGCTTTCTGCTTAGCGGTCTTTGCTTTGGATGGACGGATCTAAGAGCGCTTGTGCCGGTGGATCCTTCCGTATGGAATACAGACATCGGTGCACAGATGGTTTTTGCATCCGGAAATATGACGGAACCGTTTTTCAGCACAACGACTTCAGGTGTCGGTTTTTATTCCGATTCTCTTCAATGGATACCCTGCTGTACGTGGGCTTTTCTGACGATCGGACTTGAACTGTGGCTGATGTTTATGCAGGCGCTGACTGTCTGCTCGCTTTCTTTTCTGTCCGGAAAACGTTTCACGCTTGTTTTGATGGCGCTTTGGATGGTGATGATGTGCGTTCTGCGCTTTGGATATACGCCGTTCAGCCTGCTTCCGCTTTTCTGGCCATCGCCTGTCGATATGCTGTATGGCGGTTTTGGAATCGGATGGGGTACCTGGCTTGGCGCATCATTGATTTATGTTTTTGTCTGGCTGATGG
>CAOKFJ010000050.1 GCA_948467695.1 uncultured Allobaculum sp.
CCCATTCTTCAATGAGGTAATTATCAAGATAATGGTATGGTGCAGAAGGATGCAGATAAGATCGGTCACGCATTTTTGGAGGGCGACGCACCGGCTTGCCCCATACGTTATATCCAAAAATTGTATCAATAATAGCAGCCGCTTTTTCCTTTCCGTTTTTCTCTAACGCTCCTCTTTGAAAATCTGCGTCATCTTCTTCCCTCTGTTTATGAGTTCTCTCTTTATATAGTCTTTGGATATCCTGAATACGTGTCATTATGCGCTTCTTTCCCTTCTCTCTTCAGATACATCGCTTGTTTATTCTATTTTATCCAATTAACCATTCTTTTTAATTTTGATATTAATTTATACAATCAACGAAAACTCTGCGGTTAACTGATTTTTTCACATAAGAAATGGATTTCAATGGATCGTCGTCTTTCTACCTCACGAACAAAATCCGGTATTCGCACCTGTTGGAGGTCAAATACCGGATGAATAATGATTTCAAAAAATTGATTTGGCTTATGGCGTCACAAGCTCAGATTCTCCCTGCTCTTTAAGCGATTCATCTGCGCCTTCAGAATCATCGCCATCCTGTTCTTCTTCAGCCGGGTACAGTCCGTTTTCATAGGTATCGAGCACGTTGGAAAGCGAAGCGTCGGTGGCGAAATTGTCGGAGCTGAACAGGTAGAGAACTTCGCTGATGGAATAGGAAGAGAGAATCAGATCGATGTCGTCGTAGAAGTAGCGCGGATCGACAATTGTGATCGTGCGGTAGTACGGAAGCAGAAACTGCACGAAGGCATTGGCATAGGAGTCTTTGAAAATCAGAAGATGCTTGCCAAGCTCGGTCGAGGTGGTTTCGATCTGTACAAGCGCCTGATTTCGGCCAAGGAACAGTTCATACTGGTCTTTGCGCTCAAGCGAGGATTTGTCATACATCGTCGTGGTCAGAGAATCACCGGCTTTGACGGTATAGAGCGGATCGGCTTTGGCGGTGTAGATGAAGATATCATCGGACAGACCGACCGATCCGGTTTTGGACGCATAGGTTCCCTGGAAGTCACTGGAAACCTGATAGGAATTGAAATCCTGAAGTGACATTTCTTCATCGCGTCCGGCGAAGAATTCTTCCGCCGCGAAGCCGGCGCCAAGACTGGTCCAGTGATGGTCGGTGTTGTAGTAGATATACTCCCCCTGGTGCCCCTGCAGAATTCTGCGGACATCAACGGGCGTGACATAAATGTCTTCCATGCCGGGAAGAGCTTCGAAAAGCTTTTCCTGCGAATTCACCGGCGCATTGGCTGGCAGTTTGTTTGGCTGCACCTGCGCCGATCCGGGAACGATCATGACGGAAGTGGGCAGCTGCGCCTGATTGGCAAGCAGCGTAATGCCCTGCAGGTTCTTCTTCCATACCGCGTCATCGAGTTTCTTCGGCTGACCGATCAGGCTGCGCGAACCGAGAAACACATCATCGATTTCCTTGTCGCCGGCAGCTTTCTGCATCAGATAGTTGGTGTGGAAAAACATGTTTCGTCCGACGAGCTGATCGGAAAACCATGTTGTGACATCTTTCATCCAGCTTCCGGTCGATACGCCATTGGAAGTGATGGACGGAATATGAGCAAGGGGGCGGTTTTCAACATTGGAATAGGCTCGCTCGGGCCAGACAAGATTGATGATCATGCCAAGGCAGAGCACGGGAATGAAAAACCAGATGAGAAGCGGATTGGCCGCTTTGTTTGTTCTGCTTGTTTTCTTTTTTCGAACGGGTTTAGAAGCATCGTTCAAATTGGGATTGGATTTTGGAGCGGGAGCTCCATTTTTTGTATTGGGCATCCTCTTCTCCTTTCTAGAATACGGCGTACAGGAATGTCAGGCTCGAAGAGCTGACAAGAGAGCTGAGCGCAATGAAGAAGCAGAGCGCATAGCCGACTGCCTGTACCCATGCATATGACGAACCGCTGATGCGGCGCAAGAGTCCATTGATGACTTTCGGCAAGTTTGTGCAGCCGATAATCGCGAGAATCCAGAGCACAGCGCCGCTTGTCAGTGCGAAAAGCGAAGCCGGGCTCGCAAAACCGGAAGCGCCGATGCCAAACCAGCGGCCGATCAGACCAAGACCGCTCAGCAGCGTCGGGCAGGTAAAGATCGTCCAGGCAATCATCTGCGAGACGATCACATAGACATGACGAAGGGCACGAGGCCATGAACTCATCTTTGCGCCAAAGACATTCTTTTCCATCAGTATGAATCCAGCCTGAAGCAGTCCCCAGACAAGAAAGTGCAGCGTTGCGCCATGCCACAGTCCGGTTAAGAGCCAGACGATCAGGATATTGAGCATCCAGCGGGATTTATTTACGCGGTTTCCTCCAAGAGGAATGTAGACGTAGTCTCTGAACCAGTCGGTCAGGGAAATATGCCAGCGGCGCCAGAAGTCCTGAACAGAAAGCGCCGAATAGGGCTTGTTGAAGTTGGCGGGAATGGTGAAGCCAAACAGCGAACCAAGACCACGCGCCATGCGCGAATAGCCCGCAAAGTCGAAGTAGATGCGAAGCAGATACATGAGACTGAGCATAATCGCGCCAAGCCAGCTCGCGTCGCCGGCAAGAAGAGCGATATAGCCGTCAATGCCATCGGCGATGATGACCTTCATGAACATGCCCTGCAAAAAGAGCTCGACTCCTCGGCTGTTTTTCAGAGTAGTCTGCGGATGATGCGCGAACTGTTCATAGTCATGCGCGTAGTGCGCGATCGGTCCCATGTTCAGACGGGCGAAGAAACCGGCAAAAATGCCGAGATCCACAAAGCTTTTGGGCGCGGGCGCGCGATGATTCCATACATCGAACACACAGGAAAAGCAGCTGAACAGATAGAAGGAAAGTCCAGCCGGCATGCGAAGCGGAGCCGGAACGCCGTTCGAGAAAAACGGAAGGAAGGAAAACCATACCGGAAGGTAGCGGTAGACAAGAAGAACAATCAGAAAGAAAGCGGAAGTGTACACCACAATCTTTCGGCGCTCTTCTTCATCCTCAATCGCATCCAGTCCCTTTGCGGCGGCATATGTCGCAGCAAGCACCACAAGCAGTACAACCAGACTGTACAAGGAACCCCATGCGCAGAAAATCAGCGAAACAAGAAAGAGGAACGGATTTCCCCAGACCTTTTTAAAACCGAAGGTATACAGAAGCCAGACGAGCGGCAAAAAAACAAACAGAAAAATCAGATCGGTAAATGCCATAGCCTATCCCCTCAGACTTTCCAGAAACCGCTCATCGATTTCATTGGGATTGTCGCCGACATAAAACAGAGCATAGTTTCCCTGCACATCGACAACAGCTTTTTTGGCAAGCGCTCCCTGCTCCGGCGCGTATCCAGAGAAGATATCCACCTGGCTGTCGCGTCGCTCATTCATCGCTTTTTCAAACGCTTCGGCAGCCTCGGGCGAATCAAACTGGACAAGAACCATCTCGCTTGCGCTCATTGCGTCGCCTTTGCGGTATACCGATGAATGCAGAAACAGATCCGGATCAAGATTGTAGTAGCGCTTGAGGGCCAGATGATCCTGTGCCGGATAGATTGTTTCATCGAGCTGTTCGACCATTGCGTTTTCGATATCGCCAAACGGTCGATTGGATGTATAGCGCGACGTCAGAAACGCGCCCATCCACATCACCACAAGCACGCAGGCTAGCAGGGCAAGTGAAATCAGCACATGTCTGAACGTCCAGAACGACGGCTTCGACCCCTTTTGCGAAGTCATCCCAACTGTATTGTTCGCATTTTTCATGTGAATCCCCTTTTCGGTCTCTCTTTCGATGACACAGACAAGCCATCAAATTCAGACCATCGTATTTCAGATATTCTTTCATTTTAAACGTCCATAAAGACGCTATTTTCTCTATAGATAAAGCCAAATTTATATCAAAGACCCGTCATATGTCTGATCTTTTTTCATCAGCCAAAGCAGGCAGATCATCTCTCCTATCCGCAAACCTTTCCATAAGCGCTTTGAGCTCTCTTTACCGTTTATCGAAGACAGATGAATACTCCGCAATCAGCAAAGCGATCGAAGCAAATGAAGCGAATCATTGGATCGCATATCGCAAAGCGACCGGCAGCCGAGTGGAAAGCAAACAGACCATCGAGCGCTCTGGATAAACTATCTGGCGCTGATTTCATCGACATCGTAAATCGCGCAGATCATATTGCTCAGCCACAGATCGTAGAACTGCGCGCTGAGCGGCTTGTCGTCAACGCCATACATCGACTCGAGATTGTCATTGTTTACATAAATCCAGCCGTTTTTATGACACAGCGCTTCGAGCTGTTCGTTGCATGCCTGCATGAACTCGAGATTCGCGCTCGCGCTTTGCCAGAAATCGTACGGATCGAAAATCGAATTGATCACGATCTGACTTCCCGGCGCATACACCAGCATTTTATTGACCTGAATCTCCATGCAGCGCGCGTAGCCCTCAGGCGATGCCGGATCAATCTTTGTTTCGGAAGACGAATCAGATGTCCTGGATGATGCAGACGAATCATCCTGCCTGGACTGATCGGATGAGTTCGATGAGCTCGACAGATCCGAGCTGGAAGCAAAATCGGAAGCCGATGCCGAATCCTGCATGGAATTGACATCCGTATCCAAACGATCCGTTTCATCCCGTCCTACGGCATCGACAGTATCCAAATCTGTGGGCGACGCATTCACATCTTCATGGACTGCGCCTTCAGCTGCCGATTCATAGTCAGACGAAGAATCTCGTTCATCCTCAGAATCCTTTTTCGCTGTTTTGCCGAAAGCGTAGTCATGCAGACCAAACGCTACGCAAAGACGATAGGGCTTTTGCTGGGAAATCTCTTTCCATCCGCCGCTGACCTGATCCAGCGCGCAGCCGGCAAGAACATCCACCTGCTCCTGCGCGACCAGACCATACGACACAAAACCATTCAGACGCTCATCGCCGACAAGCATCGTATTGCCAAGCAGTTCATAAAAGGAAATCTCGCCATCCTCGATCATCTTTTCTATCTCGCGGGTGCGCCGCTTTTTCGTGCGCTCGGCAATATCAGTAAGATTTTCCTGTTCCAAAGCATTAAGCGCCTGCATGCCCTTGGACAAATCCGCCCGATACACCCAGTGCGTATAGCCATAAGAACAAATACCGATCGTCAGTACAATCGCCACCAGCCACAACAGCGTCTTTCGCCCCGAAGGACTCAGTCGGCGTCGGCGACGTTTTTTTCGCGTTTTCGTATGTGTCGTATGCGCAGCATGATTCGACCTGGAATGCGCTGAAGCCATACCCTTCCTCCCGGGCTTTTTCGACAGCCCTGTTCTCTGTTCTCAGTTCTCTTCTAGACGAATATTTTCGTCTAGATTCTTTCTATATATTTATATGCTTTCGAGCATTCATTCCAAATACTCGAATCATTTCTTTTCCTATTTGAAGCGATAACGCTATGTGATCCCTGTTTTGGTCCTTGCTATACAGTTTCTGAATGAACCAATGTCTTTCCAGGTACCAGGATCACTTGGCGGCATTCATCACCTGCATCGCCATATTCTGCGCCCAAATCGGATAGAAGCCGGGAACAAAGTGTTCGCCATCCGGTTCGTAAATCGCCGCATTGCCTCCATCGGCTAAAGCGTCATTATCGACATACACCCAGCCACGTCGCTCGCACAGTTCGCGAATCTGACGATTGTAGTCATCGGTGTTCGCCCACCATTCTTCAGCCGCCTGTTTTTCCGGTGTCGGCAGCATGATCGAATTGATTGCGATCGTCGCACCCGGATCCACTTCAAGAAGACCATCAATCTGTTTTTCAAGAAGCTTTCCATATCCATCCGGACCATCATCGCTTCCCAGATGCGCTGTTAGGTCATTGGGACCATACGACACATAAATCACCGACGGACGCAAAGCCGCAACACTGTCTTTCCACTCCTCGATCTTGAGAATCGTATCGCCAATACCCGCAAGCACGCGATCCGATGGCATAAAGCCATAGCTTCCAAACGCCTCGGCACGCGAATCGCCAACAACAACCGCATCCGCCATCAATGTGCCGATTCCATCGCTTCCATTGGCAATTTGCGCGTTCATCTCGGCAGTCTTCGCCTCTCGAACCTGCGCATTGATCTCATCCAGATTTCTTTGTTCAAGCTTGGCAAGAACCTCATTTCCTTCCTTAAGCGAAGGCTTTTTCTTATGCATCGCAAAACCCGCGCCGCAAAGAACAATCGCCAGCACACCAGCGACGATCAATACCTTTTTCTTATCAAAGCCAAAACGCATACTCTTCAAAGAATGAAAAACAGAATCAGCACCAGTATCGAAACCATAATCAAAATCGGAACTAGAAACAGACCCAATACCCGAATCGAAACCAAGACTCGAATCAGATCCATTCCTATCATCAAAACGCTTCCCAGCATTCGCATCTACATCAGAATCCGTATCTGAATTCGTACCCGACTTAGAAACAAATTCATCATCCGAATCGAACCCAAAACCCATTCCAGAACCATGCACAGAATCCGATTTCGTACCCTTCGATCTCTTCAAAACATCCTTTAGAGAATCGCTCTCATTTTCATATTTTTTATCACTCACACCGATCACCCCTTATTGATCCGCTGACTGACCAGACAATCCAAAACAACACAGCTATCCATATCGCAAACCATCAGCATACAGACAATACACATTTCCCCAGCAAAGGAAATTCCCTTTATATATCGTCAATCCACTATCTGACTTCACAATACAGCGCAGAAACAAGCTATCTTTCCCGCCAGCATTCACACGCCAGCGACAGGCAGAACATCCCGCAACACCATCCGAATTATCTGGTTCACAAGTAAACAAATTTTACTCGTCTATATCGTCTTTTCCAATGAATCACATATTTTTTTCATCAGATAAATTCAAATCCGCATCCTTCAAACAAATCTCCAACACTGCCCCCAACAAGCTCCAGACTCCATCACAATCCTAATGAATCACTACCCGCAATCCATCTGCAGCCAACACACTCAGTCTGTACCGCTCCATCGCAAATCGCCGATCCCCCCCGTTCATCATCAGCAACCTAAAACAACACAAGGTCTCGATCCCCCTCGCATAAGCTTAGGTAATCGAGACCTTATTCTTTTTGATTTGTAAAACCTGATTTCTCTCATCCTTCATCGATTCGACAAAGAACAAACAGAAATCATTCCTTAACCATTTTTAGTCCTCTTTGCGTTTTTTACGCATGACAGCAAGTGCTGCAGCAGAAACGGAAATCAAAGCTGCTCCACCGATCGCCATCGGTACTACCCCTTTACCTCCAGTTTCTGGAAGTTCAAACGCCTTAGAGTTGGTAATAACAAGAATACATTTACCTTCATCGTTCTTAAAAACTTGTACATCTTCTCTTTTAGCGTCCGGATGCGTACAAGTTCCTTTCTCGTTACAGAACATGAACCAATGCTTTACATCGCTACAATAGTAATCCTCAGGTGCTTTAGTTTCCTGAATATAGTAAAGATCATGTTGAAAGAAATAAATACCTTGCGTAATATCCGTTTCAAATGAAATCATTCCATCTGCATTAGTTGTACCAGTGGCTACTGTGCCGCCTTGTGCATTACAAAGCTTAAATTCTGCCCCAGCTAGATGCGTTAAAAACTTTGAGTCGATCTTTTCAATCGTTACTGCGTGATGTTCAGCAGCAATATTGACGTTACTATAGTAATCCGGATCTGTTCCTGCATTAAAATCCTTACCCCATGCATGGAGACGTGCAGTGTTCTGATACTCCACACTTCCTCCGTCAGTATCCGCCTGCATATTTAATAGAACATCATATACAATCCTATATTGCTCTGGGCCAGGATGCAGAAGTTCAATTGTCAGGACATTATGCTTGGCATCGCCAGTTCCATCATATTTGATGATATAGTCTTTGCCCTCTTCAAGCTGTCTCGTCTCATCATTGAGATCTTCAGCAAAAATTTTCAGCGATCCTTGAATATAAACAAGGGTTTTTGACATCTCATCGACAATTTCAAGCGTTTTTCCTTGTTCAACCAGTTGTACTTTAGCTTCGTTGACTGTTACCGCATATGTGGCAGTAAGATCTTGATCCGTAAAATCTTTAATCTTTTCTTTATTAATGAGTCCTGGAATTGGAGTAAACCACTGGTGGTTTGCAGCGCCTTCGTACTTAACATACTCTCCATCTGTTATAGATTCGCCATATCTTAAATGTACGGCATTAAATAAATCATGTCCTTGGCCTCCATGATTTTTTATCAATTCTTTTGCAAGGTCTCCATCCACACAGTAAGCCATTCTAAAGAAAAGGTCTTGATTTACATTCCAGCAATGACAATACTTAGTTCCGTTAATTATTTCTTCAGATGCACACTTATGGTAGCATCCACCATGTTCCGGATCCCATGCACGACAGTTGGTTGCATCGCAACGACATTTTGTCATAAACGAGACGGTCACAACATTTTCAACATCGCCTGTCCCTTCTTTAGATGTGTCAGTTGCAGTAATCTTCCAGACATACTCTTCATTACCTGTCGCCTCGGTGATATACGGAACTTCAATTGAAGCATGTTCTACATTATTTTGATCCGTAGTCACATACATCTTTGCATTGCGAATTGTGTTATAAACTCGTTCAATTTTGTCAGGCTCAAGTTCTGTTCCCGCTAATGTATGGTCAATAATACTCCAGTCAATATATGCTTTATCATAAGGGCTTTTAGCTGGAATTTTTGTATAAATATCCCAGTTAAACTTGCCTGCATAGTTATTGCCTTCATAGTCACCATGCTTAATAATGGCGCCTTCTGGTCCATCAATGATTGAATAATCCAGATCAGGTTCTCTAGTCTTATCATCAAAATTAACCTGGTTGATGGTTGTCATATGTCCTTCGTTATTTAATAAGGTTTCATCAGGATTTGCCTTATATGAGATGGTATACACCCATCCTTCTTCAGCAAAATCATGAGTTTTATGACATACATTACACTCTGCAGTTTCCGGGAAGGTATAGGTCCATCCTACTATTCGCTGCTGTTCATCCCAAGTTAATGTCATCCCTTTAAAAACTGGAGGTTGCTGAGTCGTATCGATTGGAATATTAAAATAATGCCATACCGGATCTTTAGGACCATCTGGTCCTTTATATGTAGCACCTAATGCAAAAGATCCCAAATCTGAATACTCCATATAAAAGTTCTTGGAGACAAAAGAGTCTGTTACAGTCTTTCCAACAATACTTTCTTCTTTACCTTGACCAGGCTTTATTTCAATCTGCCAGTAAATCTTTGGTATTTTTTTAACTTGACCATTTTCATCTTTGATCTCATCATACGTTTTTGAACCCCATTTGTTTACAGATGTATCCTGAACTGCTATTTCAGGAGGAATAACCTGAATTACGAAGTCTCCACCGATATCGATAGGATCCTTAGATTCCTCGAACTGGATACCCATTTGTGCAGTAATACGTACCTGTGTGTACTTTTTGGAATTCTCATTGAACGTAAAAGTTACAAGACCATCTTCTCCAATACTCCAATCTCCAATTTTTTCTCCACCAAGCATAAAATCTCCTGTTGAGTTTTCATGTTTAATGTTTGGAGGAAGCTTATAGGTATAAGTTCCAGGCAACATACCCGTTGGACTGTCAATATACAAATCCATTTCATAGTTTTCGCCTGCAATCACTTGATACTTTCCCTCTTCGTCAGGTAAAACCTTATGTTTATCCTTATCGAACAACTCAATGGTCAAAGATCCACCATTGTTTTTCAGATAATCCTTAAGATCTACCGGATTAT
>CAOKFJ010000051.1 GCA_948467695.1 uncultured Allobaculum sp.
ATCGACACTTCTTTTTTTCACCAGAGCAAGTCTGCGTTTTGTGTCACTTTGTGCCACAACTGTCCCGCTTGTTTTCGCGTGCTCATCCATATAGCCATGCACCTGAGCGACAATAGCAGCATCATGCTTGAACAGATGAGCCGGCGTCAGAGAAAAACAGCATTTTTCTGGGTTTTTCCGCCCTTTTTCAGGCATTTTCACCCCCTTGAACTGCTCGTTTTCCAAAAATCAGGGATTTTCCCCCACTTTACCCTCACCAATCTCCCACCGTTTGAACACGTTTTCAATTTGTGCTTTATATAAAGCGTTTTCAGGCGATCGATTTATTTCCTGCACGTTCTTGAATTGTGAAAACGTTTTGGGATTTGAATTGAGAAAAGCCCCTGCAGGGGGTATAATGCACGTACAAAGTAGGAGTTTGTGTCAGAAAGTGGGGGTGATGACACATGTTCATGGGCGAGTACACGCACAACATCGATCGTAAGGGGCGGTTGATTATGCCCGCCAAATTCCGCGAAGAACTCGGCGAGCGTGTATATGTGACCCGCGGTATGGACGGCTGCCTCAATGTCTACACACTGGAAGAATGGACCAGCGTGTATCAGAAATATTCCTCCCTCCCTTCTACCAACCCGGACGCACGCATGTTCATGCGTTTTTTCATGGCTAAAGCGACGGAAGTCGAACCGGATGCGCAGGGGCGCATCCTGATTCCCGCCTCGCTGATCGCCGAAGCCGGACTGGTGAAGGAATGCTACATTCTCGGAGTTGCCAATCATGTCGAGATTTGGTCAAAAGAGCGCTGGCTCTCTCTCCAGGAGGAAATGCTTCCTTCCTATGAGAAGTTTGCGGAAAATCTGACAACCCTGCTCGGCTAGTTTGGAGGTTTCATGGAACATATCAGCGTTCTTCTTCACGAATCGATCGACATGCTCGACATCAAGCCGGACGGCATTTATGTCGACTGCACTCTCGGGCGCGGCGGTCATTCAAGCGAAATTTTAAAGCGTATCCCGCAAGGTCATTTGTACGCGTTTGATCTCGATCAGAGTGCAATTGACGAAAGCCGCCCACGTCTGGAGGCGATTGCGGACAACTTCACGCTGATTCATGCTCCGTTTGAACAGTTCAACGAGGAGCTTGACCGGCTTCACGTTGGAAAAGTCGACGGCATACTGATGGACCTTGGCGTATCCTCTCCGCAGTTTGACGATCCCGAACGCGGTTTTTCCTACCGCTTCGACGCGCGTCTGGACATGCGAATGGATCAGACACAGGAACTTGATGCCGCGGCTATCGTCAACACCTATCCTCGCGAAGAGCTTCTACGCGTTCTGCGCGAATACGGTGAGGAACCGAATGCCAACCGCATTGTCAACGCCATTCTCAACGCCCGTTCGATTCATCCTGTCGAAACGACATTTGAACTGAACGATATTATCCGGCAGGCTCTGCCCGCCGCTGTTCTCAAGAAGAAAGGTCACCCCGCGAAACAGACATTCCAGGCACTGCGCATGGAAGTCAACCGCGAGCTGCCGCAGCTGAGAAGTGCTCTTGAACAAGGACTCGACCGCCTTAATCTGCACGGACGCATGGCTGTCATCACCTTTCACTCTCTTGAAGACCGCATCGTCAAACAGGCATTCGCCGCAAGGGCGCTGCCGAAAAAAGTCAACCGGCGCATTCCAATCGCAGGGGAAGAAAAACTGGAATACCGCTTAATCAATAAAAAACCGGTACTGTCAAGCGAAGCGGAGCTTGAAGAGAACAACCGTGCGCATAGTGCAAAACTAAGGGGAGTTGAACGAATTGAAGTCGAAAACTAAAAACAAACGCAAGTCATCCAGCAGATGGATCCCTTTTTCCACAAAAATATCCGCTCTGGTTTTTGCTGTATTTGGCTGTATCTATATCTACACCACCGTCTTTCTGCCAAACTCTTCCGCAGGGCTTTCCGTTGAAAACGAAGAACTGATCGCGGAAATCAAGGAAGACACTGCCGCCATCCAGAAACTGAAAGCGAAGATCGCCGACCTTGAAGGAAAAGGTCATGTTCTTGGCATGCTGGAAGGGCAGATGCAGGAAGACCGCAGCCACGTCTATTACTACGAGTAAGGTTACAAGATTCGCGTGCCTGTTCTGAGCAGTCCCGGACATCTTCAGAGTATATCGAAGATCTCCCGCTGCTCTTTCTTCATGTTTGGGGATATTTATCTTCTCAAAGAAAGCCTCTGCCGGGATTTCTGTCATTCCATCCGATTTTCGACAGACGATAGGCATGTTCGGAATTTCATCCTCTTTTGAATTTTGAAGCGTACAGTACATGCTGCACCGTTTTAAAAACACATGCCGGATTATGTTGAATTTGTAACTTTAATTCCGTATTTTTATCCACTATATTTAATTGATGTTCCTTATGTAAATTCCGCGCCCGCTATATGGCGCGTTTCCATACGTCTTTTTCGGAAAGGAGGAAGACATGAGCAAAAAGCACAACCAGAAAAACAGAAATTCAGGAAGCATTTTTTCCTTTAATTCCCGTATCCTTCAAATCTCGCTGATCTTCGGTGTGTGCATGGCTGTGGTCCGGCACCTATGTTCTCAATCCCGCCATTCACAACTCGATTGTGCGCGAAATTGATCCCGGTTCGCGCGGACAGATCTTTTCACGCAAAGGCGAAGCGATTGCGACAACCGCACCCGCCTACACCATCGCCGCCAACTTCGACAACCGCACGGAAGAGCAGAAAGCCAAAGACGACCGCATTATTCAGGGACAGCGCAACCAGGCGCTCGATAATGCGGAACTCGCCGGACGAACCGAACAGGTTACCGCCGCGCTCGAAACGAGCGACAGCTATAATGCCGGCACTTTTGTGTTGGATAAAAAAGCCTTTGCCAAAGCAGTCAAAGAAGTGCTCGGCGACAGCGTCAATGAAGAAAATGTCCTCAAACTGCTTGAGAACGGCGAAAAAAACGGCTATGCCCAGATTGAGCTGGGAACCGGAACCAAACGCATCACCGCCGAGCAGAAAGAACGGCTTGCGGCAATGAAAATTCCCGGCATGAGCTTCATCGACGATACCCGCCGTTCGTATCCCATCACGCCCTTCTCATCGCAGGCCATCGGATTTGCCGCCTACAACGACTATACGAGCACGCTGAGCGGTCGATACGGTCTCGAGCAGTCGCTCAACGCCTACCTTGCGAGCAAGAACGGCATCACCACCTATGCCGCATCGCGCGGACAGACCAAACTGCCTGGAAGCGAAGTGGTCATCCAGGACAAGGAAGACGGTGATGATGTGACACTCACCATCGACCTGAGCCTTCAGCAGACGGTGGAAACCGTCCTTGAACAGACGATGGATACCGGTCTGGCGCAGCAGGCATGGGCAATCGTCATCAACCCTAAAACCGGCGAAATCCTCGCCTGGGGTTCCGCACCGACATTCGACCAGAATATGCACCTCGAGCTTCCCGAAAGCGCCGACAACATTTCGCAGCGTCCGATGGAGCCCGGCTCGGTTGTCAAACCGCTCGTCTATGCCGCCGCGATCGACTCCGGCGTCTATCCCTCCGATGACACGACATACCGCGCAGGCTTCTTCTCGTATGTGGTCAATCCGACCAACAATATGATTACCCGCATCAGCAATGAAGAAAACACGCAGTATCCGACAATTCGAGATGCGCTGGGCACCGACTATGGTGTACTGACTTTCGCCGACGGTCTGGCGCATTCGTCCAACATCGCCATCTGCGAACTGCTCTCCAACTACCTCGATCAGCCGACTTTCAACAAGTATCTTGACGCGTTCAAGCTGTTTGAACCGGTCGGCACGCCGTTTATCCGCGAGCAGATCGGCATTCGAAACACAAGCAACGCCACCGACTACCTCTCTACGGGATTTGGCCAGGCGTCCTCCATGTCCGTTCTGGCGCTGTGCCAGGCGTACACCGCCATCTTCAACGATGGCAAGATGATGAAACCCTACATCGTCGATTCGATATCCGATCCGCAGACCGGCAAGATTCTGCAGAAATTCAAACCGGAATGCGTCGGCTATCCCATCACCGCCTCCACCGCCAAAAAAGTGCGCGAACTGATGGTCGGTGTCGGCGGCGAGGGCATGACGGGTGAGCGATTCACCATCGATGGTATCGACATCGCGCTCAAAACCGGTACCGGTGAAATCTTCAACCTTGAGCAGGGCGGCTACGATAAAACCAACTACACATCGACCGTCGTCGGCGCCGCACCCGCGGACGATCCGCAGGTTATGGTTCTCTGGGGCATGCAGGGTCCCAACTATCTGGGCTACTCCGGCGATTACTACAAAGACATCATGAAGGCTGCTATTCAGGCTGCCGGTGTCAACATGAAGTCCGCCCAGGAAGAAGTGAACACGCAGGAGGGCAATATCGGATGGAAGACCTACGACATGCCTTCGCTTGTCAGTCACTCGGTCACCTACGCCAACGAAAAAATGGCCTCGAAAGATTCCCGCACCGTTATTCTGGGCGATGGCGACACCATCGTCGACCAGTATCCAAAAGCCGGCGCTTCGATCAACTCCAACGATACAATCCTGCTTCTGACAAATTCCCAGACCATCACAATGCCTGACATGACCGGATGGACCCGCAAGGATCTGACCGCGTTCTGGCATCTGACCGGCATTCAGGTCATCAACGACGGTTTTGGAACAGTCATCTCGCAATCGATTCCTGCAGGAACCGTTATTCCCGCCGGCGAAGCGATTGAAGTCAAGCTCTGGCAGCAGAACAGCATCAAGAGACCCGAAGACGAAGATTCGCAAGATGGAGAAAATTCCGACTCCAGCCAGTCTTCACCCCAGCAGATCAATCCATCAGCCGACAGCTGATCTGCGTTCTTCACGCAGGGGATACATTCCAGAACCGATACAGAAAAAAGCGCGCAGTCCTCTTCGCTTTGAAGAGAGCTGCGCGCTTGTTCGTTTTCAAAACCGAAGACGCTTTCGCGCTCTGCCCTGGCGGCAGTCGCTATCGCAGAATAGCGCTCGAAAGAATGTGATCGAACTCGCGGATATCGCAATCCGGGCTCAGATTGATTTTGAATCTGCCGGATTTTGTCCAGAGTTCAAGTTCCGTGCTCAAATCGAACAGAAGGCCGGTGTTTTCCGTCGACCACATATCGACAGAACGATACGGAATGGAGAAGATTTCCGTTTTCTTGCCGGTAATTCCCTGCTTGTCCATGATCAGAATGCGCTTGTTGGTCAGCGCCGCCTGATCGCGAACAGTGCGGTAGCACTGAAGGATCTGTTCGCCTCCCGTCAGCAAGGACATCAGTTTCTCGCTCGGTTTTGCTTTGGAAAAGAAGGTCCATTCCAGTTTGATTTCGTCTTTTACATTATTTTCGTCCATACATTTCTCCCTGAAGACGGTATCCATGCAGATACCGTTTTTTCATATGCATAAAAATGCGCTTATTTTTCCTGAATCGCTTCGATTGCTTCAATGACCGCTCTTCGAAAGCCGTCCTTTTCAAGCGTTACAATGCCTCGAATGGTTGTTCCGCCAGGCGAGCAGATTTCGTTTTTGAACACCGAAGGCTCTGTTCCATCGCGCGAAAGCATCGCGCCGGCGCCATAAACGGTCTGCGCGCTCAGTTTTGCGGCGATCGCACGCGGAAGTCCATATTTCACGCCTGCATCGGCAAGCGCTTCGGCAAACAGCCCCAGAAACGCCGGTCCGCAGCCGGAGATGGTTCCCGCAATGCCAAACAGCGCTTCCGATACCGGAACCACTGCTGCAAGGGGCGCAAACATCATCTGCAGCATCTCGCTCTCTTTATCGCCCATAGTATTGGGTTCTTCCACAATAAGCGTTCCCGCAAGCGCCGCCATGGCTGTATTGGGCATAACGGAAACATGCGGTATGCCGATCAGCGGTTCCGCCAGACGTTCATGCGTAATGCCTGCAGCTACGCTGATGACAAATTTGCCGTGCAGATGCGGCGCGATCTGCTCGATTACACCATCCACCTGCGCGGGTTTGCACGCAAGAATAATCACATCCACCGCCTGGCAGAGTTCCTGAGGGGACGCGCAGGGAATTGCATGCATGCGCGCGCAGTTTTCTTTGAGTTTGTCCTGATGCGGCGCATAGGCATACACCTCCACCACATCGCGCATTTTCGCGTTGTTCCAGCCTTCGACAATCGCCTGCGCCATTTTGCCAAAGCCGATCATTCCAGTTTTGATCATCACATTATCTCCTGTAAAAAATTGTAGAAATCTTCATACACATGCTCCCGATCCACTTCATTGAGGATTTCGTGACGCATGTGCGGATACAGTTTCTGTCTGATGTGCGTGTAGCCATTGTCCCTCAGCGTGCGTCCCTGATTGACAAACTCAGCGGGCGAACCGATGACGGGATCCTGTTCGCCTGCCGCAAACAGAATCGGCAGATCAGGATTTTTCACCTGCCAGCCCTCTTTGGCGTACACATCTTCGACCAGAAGCAGAAGGTTGTGATAGCCGTTGAGCGTAAAGGGCTGTCCGCAAAGCGGATCGCTGTTAAATTCTTCCACACGCTCTTCGGATGTATTGAGCCAGCGGTTTTTCTGCGTGCCCGGAATTCCCTTGTCAAACGAGCCTTCCACAAGACGCGCTACATATTTAGAAATATACCGGTCGCCCATCAGTCTGGCGAGGACATCGACCAGTTTTCTTCCGGCTTTCGCATTCGGATTTTCCCACACTGGTCCCGAAAGAATCAGGGCATCGAGCGCGCCGTCATGCTTTTTCAGATATTTGCGGGCGACAAGCGTGCCCATGGAATGAGCGATCATCGCAAAAGGCACGTGCGGGTATTCGAGGCGCAGATTGGCGCTGATCGCATCAAGATCTTCGACGATCGCTTCGCCCTTGTCATCGTAGAAATAGCCCAGATCCTCCGGCTGCCGGATCGATTTGCCATGTCCGCGATGATCCGCTGCAACCGAAGCAACCCCGCGCGAAGCCAGAAAGCGCATGAAATGCAGATAGCGCTCTTTGTGCTCCTGCATGCCGTGAACGATCTGCACCAGAGCTTTTACGGGCAGATTGTCCGGAATAACTTCGACCACATCAAGCGGAAGACTGTCTCTGGGCGAGTGGACTGTACGGTATCGTTCCATCTTCTCTCTCCTTCTGTGCCTGCAAGCAGGCTGCGAGATTTCGCACTGCGAAACCGATTGTCCTTATTGTATCCCGTAACAGCGATTCTTCGCACGATGACTGAACGTTCATGTACATCACATCCCGATATCAGGCAGCTGGTTTTGCGCATATGTCCGATTTTATTTGCGATTCTCATCAGATTTCATGCATAAGGATTTAAAAGTGCTATACTCCACTTTGTTCCGAATCAAATTGTTCTATCGAGAACTGTTTAATCGGAAACTTTTTTTGTCATTCCATTCCATGCACATCGCATGCTTAACAGGAGAATTTATGTACAAACCCGCTCGTGACGAATACGTCCTGCTCGCCCTTGGAAAACTGCGGCGCGCCTACTACCAGTCGTTTGTTTCTTTCTGCGACAAAACCTCTCTGACGCAGACCGAACTGCGCATACTGCTCTTTCTCTACAACAATCCTGCGCAAAACCGCGCCGCCGATATTGCCGAAGCCAAATGGATTTCGAAAAGCAATGTTTCAACAGCCGTGAACACCATGGTCAACAATGGTCTGCTTCTTCGAAATCCCGATCCGGAAAGCCGGCGCACAATCCGGCTGTCCATCACGGATGAAGGTCTTGTTCTCGCGCGCGAAGCCGCCGAGCATCAGAGGGCGTTTTTCTGCCGGATTCTGCATGATGTCGATATGAGTGCCATCGAGGGCATTCTCTGCAAAATCGCCGCCAATATCGACAGCGCCGGCTTTGATAAAAAATCCTGACTCGTTCAGTCTGACACTCCATGCATCAGCCCATCTGCACCAGTCTGTCTGGGGTCTGGGTATGGATGTATAAAAACAGAAGACTCAAGAAAACAAACAAAGAAAAGGAAGTGCACTAACCTATGACAAGCTCTATTCTGGTCATTGTTCTCGTCTGTCTTGCGGCAGGCGCGGGAGCCGGACTGGGAACCGGATTTGCGGGACTGTCCGCGGCGGCCGTCATCACGCCGATGATCACCACATTTCTCGGCGTGGATCCCTACACCGCTGTCGGCATCGCACTTGCGTCGGATGTTCTTGCCAGCGCAGTGAGCGCATGGACATACTGGCGCAATAAAAACATCGATATCCGCAATGGCGTCATTATGATGGCGTGCGTCCTGATCATGACCGTGTGCGGAAGCTGGCTGGCAAGCCTTCTTCCAAGTTCCTCAATGGGTACATTCTCCGTATTCATGACGATGCTGCTGGGCATCAAGTTTATCGTCAAACCGGTTATGACCACACGCGAAGCCATGGAAAAAGCCGATCCGAAAAAGCGGGCGATTCAAAGCGCCGTCTGCGGATGCGGCATTGGTCTGATCTGCGGTTTTGTCGGCGCGGGCGGCGGCATGATGATGCTGCTGATTCTGACAAGCGTTCTGCATTACGAACTCAAGACAGCCGTCGGCACAAGCGTGTTCATCATGAGTTTCACTGCGCTGACCGGCGCGATCAGCCATTTCGCGATGGCAAGCGCCGCGCCGGATCCTTTCGTCCTGATTCTGTGCGTTGTCTTCACGCTTGTTTTTGCGCGCATCGGCTCGCGCTTTGCCAATAAAGCCGATGCCGCGCTGCTCAACCGACTCACCGGCATTATCCTGGTGATCATCGGTGTCGTGGTCATCGGCGTAAACCTTCTTGGCTAGTCTATTCACCTATCCATACAAAAGCGCATATAGCAAAAGTACATACAAAAACAGCGGACATTTTCAGATGTTCCGCTGTTTTTGCGTTTTTCTGTTTTGCATATTCTCTCTTTTTCGCCTGTGCCTGGCGTACACGCCCGCATACGCCGCCCGGCTGCCGTTTTGATTTTTCCTGCGGAACCGTCATTTCCGCTTTTCGCAAGTCAATCAGACTCAGTGCAGTGCAAGCATGTCGGCAAGCTGCGTGCAGGTCTCTTTCGGGATCTGGTGTGTGGAGAGCTGCGGTTCGTCGAGAAGCATCTGCTGAGCTTTTGCCCATCGCTCGTCTTCTTCTGCTTCGCGTTCCTCATCAGAATAACGTGAATTCAGACTCCATTCGTTTGCGCACACCATAACCTGAACCTGCGGCAGCCGGTACTCAATCTGCGAAATGTAATTGAGTCGGCTTTCGTCGTCGAGCTGGAGGTTCGTGATAATCTCATAGATCAGTCCATCGTCCTGCGCC
>CAOKFJ010000052.1 GCA_948467695.1 uncultured Allobaculum sp.
TGGCGGCATTTATCTGTATTTCCTTTCTAAGGCAGAGAGCGTATAGACAAGAAAAAGAAATCAGTACCGAAGTTCTGTTTCCAGAATTGACGATGACGCATACTGCTGACCTGTTTCCCTTTTCGTGCCGAAAAGCTGATGCATTCAAAGATGAATGATCAAATAGATAACCGGACGGCATACGAAGGGGACATACCGTAATTCGCGGGAAAATGTGGTGATGGGCGAAATTTTTTCTCTGTATCCTGAATGGATAAGAAAATGTATGGTTTGCGCTTGTTTTCGGCTTTTTGCTTTTCGAAAAGCGGTTTTGTCTGCGCTTTTACAGGAGCAGATCTGCGTAATGTATCGGTCATAATTGAGGAAAGTTCTTCTGGCTTGACGGGGCAAGGAGATGAGTGTGAATGGCGATATATGAAAAAGGACATATGCTTCAGAGTATGAACTGAATGCATATGTCCTTTTGACGTTGTTTGTAAAAGAGGGATGGCAGAGGTCTTTCAAAACGAAGGAGTCTTCCGCAGGTTTAGTCGAATTTTTTGCGGCGAGCTGTTGAGAGCGTCATCATCTCTTTCATCGTTTTCTCGTCTTCGTTTTGCAGGGCGTTTTCGAATGCGGAAAGCGAATCCTGGAACTGATGAATTTCATCGAGCAGCAGATCTTTGTTGAGCAGGAAAAGTTCGCTCCACATTTCTTCGTTAATGGAAGCAATACGGGTCAGATCGCGGAACGAATCGCCAGTGTATTCGACGAGGTGTTCGTTTTCATGCGTATCCATAAGAGAAACAGCGATGACATGGGTGAGCTGCGAGAGAAAAGCGATCATGGTGTCATGCTCTTTCGCGCTCAGAACCGAGATGTTGCGGCAGCCGAGATCTTTTGCCAGGGAGCTGACTTTGACGATGCTCGATGCGGTGTTTTTATCGTGCGGAATCAGAATGAAGTTGGCCTGCTCGAAGATCTTGGGATCCGCATGATCAATGCCTTTGGATTCACGGCCGCACATCGGGTGAATCGACATGAGCTCAAGATCATTGCGCAGGATTTTTTGCACGGGTTCCATGACAGCGCGTTTTACACCGCTGATTTCAAGAAGCAGAGTGCCCGACGCGAACTGGTTCTGCCATGCCCCGATCCATTCGGGGAGCAGGGAGGGATAAATGCAGAAGATGACCATTTCGCACTGGTTGAGCCCCTGCGAAAAATCTGCGTATCCTTCATCGATCCATCCTTTGTCTCGAGCGGTTTTAAGCGAACGCCCGTTGGGATCGAAACCGAGAACCCGCCAGCCGAGTTCTTTCATGCGGCCGCAGAAGGAACCGCCCATTACACCTAGGCCGACAACGCCGACTGTTTTCATGATTGAACCACCTTTCCTTGAATACTTTTCAAATCATCGAAAAAATGCGGATAGCTTTTGGTCACTGCCTGCGCGCCGACAATACGAGCCGGTGTTTTTGCGCATACAGAGAATACAGCCATAGCCATCACGATGCGGTGATCGTTATGTCCATCGATTACCACAGTATCTGTACTGGACCAGTCTGTCTGACCGGTAATGTAAATTTCATCTTCAGTGCTGTGAATGTCCACGCCCCATTTGCGAAGCTCGTCTTCCATCGCGGCGATGCGGTCGCATTCCTTGTAGCGAAGACGGGAAGCATGACGCAGAACACTCTGCCCAGGCACCATTGCCGCAAGCGCGCACAGAATGGGGCCAAGATCAGGGCAGTCGGCCAGATCAAAGTCGAATGCCTGACGCGTGCCCGGACTGACAAGCAGTCCGTCTTCTGTCCATTCAAGCTTTCCGCCGGCAAGACGGACGGCGTCCATAATCACAGCGTCGCCCTGAAGCGAAGCTGGGTTGAGGCCTTTAAGCAGAATGGGGGCGTTGAGCATGCCGAGTACGAGGAAGAACGCCGCCTGCGACCAGTCGGCTTCCACGTCAGCCTGGCAAGCTGCATATGCTTCATCCTTGCGGATGATGTAGGTGAATGGATCCGGTTCTTCAATATGGATGCCGAAGGTTCTCATCATGTCGAGTGTGAGGTTTACATACGAACGCGATTGATAGGGGGCTTTGACGTGAAGATCAATGCCGCCTAGAAACGGAGCGGCAAGAAGCAGGCCGGACAGAAACTGGCTGGAGATGCTTCCATCGATTGTATACGATCCGCCTGCAAGCGGGCCGTGGAAACGAATACCGTCTTCGCTTTGTTCAAAGGGAAGATTCTGTCCGGCAAACAGATCGGCATAAATGCCCATGGGACGAACAAGCAGAGAAGGCTTGCCTAAAAATGTCACGGCTTCTTTGCCGGCGGCTGCTACAGGAATGAAGAAGCGGATTGTCGAGCCGGATTCATAGGCATCCAGTGTCACGCTTGAATTCGGATCAAGTTTGGCAGGATTTGTGCCATGCATATATACGGTACGGAAAATGCCGTTTTCGTCTTCGTTTTCAATGGTGAACGAAGCGCCGAGCGCTTTGAGGCAGTTGAGCGTCGCTTCCATATCTTTGGAACTGCCCAGATGCCGAATGATGGAATCGCCGCCGGCGAGTCCGGCGCAGATCAGCGCACGGTGTCCAAGCGATTTGGAGGGCGGTACGCGAAGCGAACCGCTGATGCGGGAAGGTTCAAGGTCGATGATCATGGAGCCTCCTTATTCCTGTTTGTCCGATTGTGTCTGATCGGATGGGTCGGATTGGCGAAAAGTGTTCTGCGCCGGCGCGTCAAAAGCGTGAACGGCTTCATGTGTCATCCACAAATCAAGCAGTCCGAATGCGCAAAGCGCATCGACGACTGCTCTGGCGCGGTGCAGAATAGCCGGGTCATGCCGTCCTTTGATGGCAAGCTTCACAGTTTCGCGCGTGAAGTAGTCGGCGCTGTCCTGTTCGCTGTAAATCGAAGGGGTAGCTTTGATGCAGCTTTGGACAACGATCGGCATGCCGTTGGTGATGCCACCGTTGATTCCGCCGTTGTTGTTGGTTGTCGTGCAGAGACTGCCGTCTGCTTTTGCGGCGATCGGATCATTTGCCTGCGAACCGTACATGTTTGCAAAGCCGAAGCCCGCGCCGAAGCTGACGCCTTTAAGCGCCGGCACCGCAAAGAGAAGGTGGCTCAGGCGGCTTTCAACTGAATCGAAAAACGGTTCGCCGATGCCTGCGGGAAAGCCGGTGATTGCGGTCTGGAGAATGCCGCCGACGCTGTCGAGATTTGCGGCAGCCTGTTCGATTTCCGCTTTCATTTTTTCGCCGGCGTGCTCGTCAAGAACAGGAAATTCCTTTGCGCTCAAGGTATCGAGCGCTTCGGAAAGCGCATCAAAGTCGAGCGACATGAGCGACGTGTCTTCAATGCCATGCACAGAAAGAATCTGTGTGCCGATATGCACGCCTTTCGCTTCCAGAATCTGGCGGCATACAGCACCAGCAGCGACGACCGGAGCGGTCAGGCGTCCGGAAAAGTGTCCGCCTCCGCGGTAGTCCTGATAGCCATTGTATTTCTCGTATGCGGTCCAGTCGGCATGTCCTGGACGCAGGCGGCTTTTGAGTGCTGCATAGTCGCCGGAACGGGTATTGGTGTTTTCGATGAGCATGCACATCGGCGTGCCGGTTGTTTTTCCTTCGAAAAAGCCGGAGACGATGCGCACCTGATCGGCTTCATGACGCTTGGTGGAAAGCGAACCTTTGGCTTTGCGCTTTTCCATCTCCCATGAGAGCTTGTCGAGATCGATTTCAATGCCGGCAGGCAGTCCATCGAGAACAGCGCCGATCATTTCACCATGGCTTTCGCCGAAAATGGTCAGGGCGATCTGATCACCGATTGTATTCTTCATACGGATCCCTTTCTACCATGGCATCGAGTTCTTCAGCCGCCATGGTTTTGAACACAAACGAGCCGGGTTTGTCCACAAAGACGCAGGAGATGCCGTTCTCGTTTCCTTTTTTATCGCCGCGAAGAAGACGGCAGACTTTGGCTTTGTCGAAATCACGGATTTCGGGGAGATGAAGCGTGTCATAAATGCGGCGCACGCGCTTTTTCAGCGTGGGGTCGGTGATGAAATACAGCATGCCGGCGGCAACGCATTCGCCATGGAGATATTCATAGTCCTCGAAACTGCCTTCGATCGCATGACCGATGGTGTGGCCGAAGTTGAGCGCTTTGCGCAGACCGGCTTCCTTTTCATCCTGTTCGACAACTCCCCGCTTAAGATCGATCGAGCGGGCGATGATCGATACAAGATCGGGGGAATCCTGTTCGAACGCCTCGACGAGCGATTCATCAAAAAGCAGTCCCATTTTCAGCGCTTCGGCTAGACCGGCGCTTACCTGGCGATCATCAAGAGTGGAAAGAACATCGGGATCGATAATTACGGCTTTGGGCTGCCAGAAGGCGCCAATGATGTTTTTGGCACAGCCAAGATCGACAGCGGTTTTGCCGCCGACAGAAGAGTCGACCTGCGAAAGCACGGTGGTGGGAATATTGTAGAAATCGATGCCGCGCATATAGCAGGCAGCTGCAAAGCCGGCCATATCGCCGGTCACGCCGCCGCCAAGAGCGACAACCTGACTTTTGCGGTTGAGTCCGGCTTCGAACATGGCGCTCAGAAGCTGTTCAAGCGTATGCAGATTTTTCGAGCCTTCGCCCTGTTCAAAACAGAAGACGGCTTTTGGATGAAGCTGATCGCATGCCATGTTTACCCACTGCAGGGGGATACCGGAGTCGTGCACCAGAATGGTGCTTTTTTCATACGGAATGGACGTAGCAAGATGGTTCAGGCATCCGCGCTCGATGGTGATCGGGTAGGATGCGCCGGGTATATTGACGTGTAGTTTCATAAGCTTTTCCTCGTTTTCGCTATTCTAACATCCGCTCCATGCGCATACCGCCCTTTTTAAGGATGTGGCTGGTACATCGGGGGATTGAGCAGGCAGAGTGACTGTTTTTGGTCCGGTTTTTACTGAAAATGCCGGCTGAGAAATGAAAATGCGGATGAAACCGAGAATTTTGTTTCATTCCTTTCCATACTCAATCTTGGCATTGCAGGCAGATGGTAAAATACACGAGGTGATACATATGAATCAGCTTGAAGAAGCCAGAAAAGAGATTGACCGGATCGATGACGAGCTTGCGCGTCTGTTTGAAGAGCGCATGAAAGCGACCCGCAGCGTTGCCGCGTATAAAAAGGAAAACGGCATGGCGGTTTTCGATGAAAGCCGCGAGCAGCAGGTGCTTGCCCGCTCGAAAGAGCGCATCCAGCAGCCGGATTTGAAAGAAGACTTCGCAGACTGGATCCAGGCGCTGATGGATCTGTCCAAGAAAAAACAGCGCGAACTGCTCAATGTAAACAAAGTCGCCTACTGCGGTGTGGAAGGCGCGTTCAGTCATTCAGTGACCTGCCGTCTTTTCCCGCATGGAGAACAGATTTCGTGCTCCAGTTTTGACGATGTGTTCAAGATGGTCAATGACGGAACAGTGCACTATGGCGTTGTGCCGATCGAAAACTCCAATGCCGGCGTGGTCGGCGAGGTGCTTGACGGTCTGCGCGAATACCCGGTGTACATTACCCAGGCATACGATGCCAAAATCCGCCAGTGTCTGCTTGGCGTTCCCGGATCGACGCTTTCCGATATTCAGTGGGTCTACTCCAAAGACCAGGCGATATGGCAGTCGAGAAAATTTCTCGATGCGCTCCAGGTGCAGACGGTGTGCTATCCCAATACCGCCATGGCGGCGCAGTATGTCGCCAGAGAAAATGACAAGACCAAAGCGGCGATCGGCGCAAAAGAGAACGCAATGCTTTACGGCCTCGAGCTGCTCGCTGAAAATGTAGAGACCGATTCGTCCAATACAACGCGCTTTCTGGTCATCGCGGCAAAGCCGGAAGAGAATGATGAAGAGTATTCTTCCCTTCTTCTGACGGTGCCCGATGCAGCCGGAGCGCTTGCCCGCGCGATCAACGTCATCGCGGCGTTCGATCTGAATATGGACGCTCTGCAGTCGCGACCGGTAAAAAGCCGGCCGTTTGAGTATTTCTTTTTCGTGCAGCTTGCCGGCCGCACGTCCAGAGAAAATATTGAAGCCTGCCTTGGCGCGCTAGGCGCTGTGTGCACATCCGTGCGCAGTCTAGGCAGCTACTCGATCAGAAAGGATGAAGAAGCATGAGTTTTGTAAAAGACAGTGCCAACCGCAAACCCATTGTCGATACCGTTTTTGTGGTTGTTGAACAGGCGAAAAAAGCCAAAGAAAAATACGGCGTGGAAAATGTGCGCGATGCCGTTATCGGATCGCTGTACACCGAAGAAGGAAAACTGTGCGCTTTTGACACAGTATTCTCCACCCTTAAGAGCCTCGATAATACCCGCCTTGCCAAATACGCGGTGAGCTTTACGGGAAACCCCGACTTCCAGCAGGATGCCATCGACTGGGTTCTGGATGGAAACTCCAAATTATATAAGGAAGTCATTGCCACACCCGGTGGAACCGGCGCGGTAGGCATGACGATTGAAAACTGCCTCGAACCGGGACAGACACTGATCATTCCGGAAATCGCATGGGGTTCGTATTCCCTGATGGCGCAGATGAACAGTCTGAACACAAAAGCGTATTCCCTGTTTGAAGGCGACCATTTCAACATGGCGTCCTTCAAGGACACTGTGCGTTCCGTGATGGAAACACAGGATCGCATCGTTGCCATCATCAACGACCCCTGCCAGAACCCGACCGGCTATACCATGAGCCGCGAAGAGTGGGATGAAGTTGTCGCTTTCCTCAATGAATGCTCCAAAACGCATTCCATCGTTCTGATCAACGATATCGCCTACATTGACTTTGCCTACAATGGAAGCGACGCGAAGAAATACTTCAGCTGCTTCGACGCCATCAGCGACAATGTCGCGGTGGTTGTGGCATTCTCCATTTCCAAATCCCTGACCTCCTATGGTCTGCGCTGCGGTGCGGCGATTCTGCTTGGAAAAACACCGGAAGTTGTCGATGAACTGAAGGTCGTCTTTGAAAAGAGCGCCCGCGCGACATGGTCCAATGTCAACAACGGCGCGATGGAAACGTTCTCGACAATCATGCGCGAAAAGAAAGACGACTACCTCGAAGAAAAGCAGAAATATGTGGATCTGCTCAATGAACGCTCCGCTCTGTTCATTAAACAGGCTGACGAAGCCGGACTCGCATACTACCCCTACAAGGAAGGCTTCTTTGTCACGCTGTCGATGGACAACGAGACACGCGACAAGCTTCACACGGCTCTGATTGAAAAACAGATCTATACAGTTAAGGTGAATAAAGGTATCCGAATCGCAATATGCTCAATGCCCTTAAAAGCGATTGACGGACTCGCAGCCCAGATTAAATCGGTTAAAGATAGCCTGAACGCATAGTGATAAGATTTCCTATTCATCTGACGAATTTATAATACTTTTGAAAATGTCAAACGAATTGCGAATGAGTATTGAATTTCCAAAAAAAACGGATGGAAAAAATACGAAATATGGTAAAATATCGATACTTATACGAGAAGAGATAATGAAAAAGAAAGAGTTTGGCAGGTGATATTAATGGAAAGACAAGCAGGAGTTCTTCTCCCTCTGTTCTCGGTGCCCGGAAATCAGGGAATCGGGGACCTCGGTCAGAAAACTCTGATGATGATCGATGAACTGACCAATGCCGGATTCAAGATCTGGTCAACGCTTCCCATCAACCCTGTGCAGAAGGACAATTCTCCGTACAGTGCCGTGACTGCATATGCCGGAGATCCGATTTACATCAACATCGACCGTCTTGCCGAGATGGGTCTTCTGACACAGAGCAGCGTCATCAACTGCAACAAGTTTAAAAACAATGTGGATTACGATACTGTCCGCAATTTTAAAGAACCGTTCTTCCAGCGGGCATTCAAGATGTTCCGCAAGAACTATAAAAAATGGAAAGCCGAGTTCGACGAGTTCAAGCGCGAAGCCTTCTGGCTCAATGACTGGACAGTCTATGAACTGTTCCGCAGCCTGAACGACAAAAAAGGCTGGACAGAGTGGCCTCTGGAATACCAGATTTTTCCGGAAAAACAGGGGATCAGTCTGAAAGACCATGTTGAACAGGTGTTTTACATTCAGTTCCTTCAGTTTATTTTCTACAAACAGCTCGATGAAGTGACCGCCTACGCAAGGGACAAAGGACTGCGCCTTATGCAGGATGTTCCTTTCTATGTCAATATCGACAGCATGGAAGTCTGGAGCCGCAAACGCGAGTTTATGGTTCAGGCTGACGGCAAAGTGGTTCAGTACGCGGGCTGCCCGCCTGATCACTACCATCCGCATGGACAGGTCTGGGATCAGCCGATGTACAACTTTGACTACATCAAGGATGAACAGTACGTTTCGCTGCGCAACCGTTTTATCTGGACCGCGCGCAACTTCGATGCCATCCGCATCGTTCATTTCAAAGGTTTCGACACGATCTGGAAAGTGCCTGAAGACCGCAATCCCGAGCATGGCTCGTGGTCGCAGGGACCTGGAAGAGGTCTGATGGAACTGATCAAAAACGATCTTCCGGATGTTCTTTTTACCGCAGAGGATCAGGGCGAAATGCGTCCTTCTCTCAAGGAAATCGAAAAAGACTTCAGCATCCCCGTTATGGATGTTCTTCAGTACCGTATGGAAACCAAACTGCTCAAAAAGCCGGCTCTGCCGCTGTCGGTTGTCTACACAACCTTCTACGACACGCCCACACTTGAGCAGGACTATGCAGGCTTTACCAACAACCGCAAAATCGCGCTTCGCCGTTTCTTCAAAAAACGCGAGTACGATCACCGTCCGTTCCATGATCTTGTATGCCACTTCGCCATCAACAGCGAAGCCGATATCGTCATGCTTGCCATGCAGGATATTTTGGGCATCAAGGAAGCCGGACGCATCAACGATCCGGAAAATCCGGAAGCGGACAACTGGACATGGAAACTCAAAGACTTCAAGACGTTCCCCGATGAGCTCAAGAAGATCAGCGAGTGGCTCAAAGAAGCCGGCCGTATTCGCAGCGCCGAATAGTCAGGCAAAGCTTTGCGTATACAGACATTTGTCGTTTCTATCTGAAAATTTTTTCAGCCCGTTCTGCACAGTTTTGAGCAGAACGGGCTTTTTATCTGTGAAGACGCATAAAGAAAAAAACCGCACGCGCTGGATTTGCGCGTG
>CAOKFJ010000053.1 GCA_948467695.1 uncultured Allobaculum sp.
AAGCCTTCTTTATTGAAGTCTTCAACCAGCGCGTTCTTGTCAAATGTACCGGTTGTTTTAACGAGCACTTCGGCGCTGTCGTCATCGTGGTCGTAAACGCTGACGGAAGTAACCGAAATGTTGTGGGAAGCGAAGATACGGTTTACACGTTCGAGATTACCGATGCCCTCGGGCAGCGAAAGAATGAAGCGTGTGCCTTTCTGGCCCCATGAAAGCATGTCGAGGAACGCCTTGAAGATGTCGTTCTGGGTCAGAATGCCAGTGACTTTGCCCTGTTTGTCCACAACAGGCAGGCAGCCAATGTTGTGCTCGAGAAGCTTTTCTGCAGCTTCTTCAAGCAGCGCGTTTTCGTCAATCGAGATCGGATGTTTGATCATGACGGTGCGCACGTTTGTTTTGGAAAGAAGATAGTTGAGCTCGTAAATGCTCAGGCTTGTTGCTGTGTTGTCCGCCGCGATGCGTCCTTCGGTAATCAGACCAACGAGGTTGTCCTGACCATCGGTAACGGGAATACGGTGGATTTTGTTGAATTTCATCAGATCAATGACGGAAGAAATCTTTTCATCGCTTGTCACGGTGATGGGATTTTTCGTCATAAAGTCATATACGCGAAACATGAGTTCTCCTTTTGACGCAAGATTTTACTTGCCGCCGCCAAGATAGGCGTTCTGCACGTCTTCGGACTCAGCCAGTTCGTGCGCAGGCCCCTGCAGGGCGATGCGTCCGGTTTCCAGAACATAGGCGTAGTCGGCGATCGACAGCGCCATGCGGGCATTCTGTTCTACAAGCAGAATGGTTGTTCCGGTCTGCTGGATATCCTGAATGATCGAGAAGATTTCTTTAACCAGAATCGGGGCGAGACCCATGGACGGTTCGTCAAGAAGCAGAAGTTCCGGACGAGCCATCAGCGCGCGTCCCATGGCAAGCATCTGCTGCTCGCCGCCCGACAGAGTCGATGCGTCCTGGTTTTTACGTTTTTCAAGAATCGGGAAACGTTCGTAAACGGTTTTGAGATCGTTTGCGATTTCTTTTTTGTCTTTGCGCAGGTAGGCTCCCATCATCAGGTTTTCGTACACGCTCAGACCCGGGAAGACATGGCGTCCTTCGGGAACCTGAACGAGTCCGCCCTGAACGATTTTTCTAGGCGAGGCTTTGTAAATGGAGGCGTCCTTGAACAGAATGTCGCCACCTGTTTTTTTCACAATACCACTGATTGCCTGAAGGAGCGAGGTTTTTCCGGCACCGTTCGAGCCGATGAGGGTAACGATCTGTCCGGGTTCTACGGTAATCGAAACCCCTTTGAGCGCTTCGATGACGCCGTAGTGAACATGAAGATCTTTGACTTCGAGCAGGCTCATGACTATACCTCCTCGCCGAGATAGGCGCTGATAACGAATTCGTTGTTCTGGATCTCTTCAGGGGTTCCCGAAGCGATCAGCTGTCCGTAGTTGAGAACGAAGATGCGTTCACAAAGGTTCATAACCAGGGACATGTCGTGCTCGATGAGCACAATGGTCAGATTGTACTTGTCGCGCAGATGACGAATGAGCGCAGTCAGTTCGTCGGTTTCCTGCGGGTTCATGCCGGCTGCCGGTTCATCCAGAAAGAGGATGGTGGGCTGAGCGGCCAGCGCGCGGGCGATTTCCAGGCGGCGCTGTTCGCCATAGGGCAGGTTGGTCGCCAGTTCATTGCGTTTGCGGTAAAGACCGACTTCGCTGAGGTATTCGCACGCTTTTTCTTCGATCCAGCGCTCGGCGTTGTAGTACTTGGATGTACGCAGCAGGGCGCTGAAGACGCCGTAGCCGGCGTTTTTGTGCATCGCGAGTTTAACGTTTTCCAGAACCGTCATGCTTTTGAACAGGCGGATGTTCTGGAAGGTTCTTGCCAGTCCGAGGCTGGTAATTTTATAGGGTTTGAGACCGCCGATCTGCTGCTTTTTGCCATCGACCGTCAGTTCGATCAGCCCTTCGGAGGGTTCATATACACCGGTGAGCAGGTTGAAGAATGTGGTCTTTCCAGCGCCGTTAGGGCCGATCAGACCAATAAGCTCGCCGCGGTTGATTTCCATGTTAATGCCGGAAACGGCTGCCAGACCGCCGAAGTGTTTGGACAAGCCGGTGACTTTCAGTAATTCTTCCATCAGGCTCTCTCCTTTTTCAGCTTGCGGTTCTTGAGGAATCGCTCAATCGACAGTTCCCATGTGCCAAGGATGCCCTGCGGACGGAAGATCATCATCAGAACAAGCGCGGCACCATAGATGATCATGCGCAGGTCGGTAAACTGCTGCAGCCACATGTTGAGCAGACCGATGGCGATCGCCGCGATGACGGATGCAGACATGCTTCCCATACCGCCGAAGACGACGATAACGAGAATATCGATGGACTTGTTGAAGGTGAACTGGTTGGGGTTCAGTACGTAGAAGTAGTTGGCAAAGAGGCTTCCAGCCAGCGAAGCGAGAATCGCGCCGATGACGAATGCCATAACTTTGTATTTGGTTGTGTTGACGCCCATTGCTTCAGCGGCGATTTCATCGTCGTTGATGGCAATGCAGGCGCGCCCGGGAGCGGAGCGCACGAAGTTGGTGCAGACCACGATCGAGATCACGACAGCGAAGAACAGCAGCGGCCATGTGGTCAGTTTGGGAATGCCCATCAGACCGGCGGCACCGTTGGTGATCTTCATGTTCTGGATGCAGATACGAATAATTTCCGCAAAGCCGAGTGTCGCGATCGCCAGATAGTCGCCGCGAAGACGCAGGGTAGGAATCGAAACGATCAGCGCCGCGATGGCGGAGATGGCAAAACCGATCAGAATGCCAAGAAGCAGACCGCCCAGGTTGGGGATCATTTTGGTCACAATACCGGCAGAGTAGGCGCCGATCGCCATGAAGCCGGCGTGCCCTAAAGAGAACTGACCGCAGATACCGACGATCAGGTTCAAAGACACGGCAAGAATGATGTTGAAGCAGATGGTGAAGATGGTGGATTCATAGTACGAGTTGATAATGCCCGCGCCCATGAGCACCCACACGATAAGGAAGAGGGCGAGAATAAGCCCGGACCAGATCATATTCGCTTTGGATAAAACCTGTTTTGCCATGGCTTACACCTTCTCTCTTTCGTTTTTGCCGAACAGTCCTGTCGGCTTGATGATCAAAACAAGGATCAGAATCGCGTAAACGATCGCGTCGCGGTACAGCGAGGAGCCGTAGGCGACAACGAGTGTTTCGGCAATACCGATGAACAGACCGCCGACAAGCGCGCCGGGAATCGATCCGATACCGCCGAATACCGCGGCAACGAACGCTTTCAGACCGGGCACCATACCCATCAGAGGGGTAGCGGCGTTGTAATAGAGGCCGACAAGCATACCGGCCGCGCCCGCAAGCGCGGAACCGATCAGGAAGGTGAAGGAAATCGTGTTGTCGACCGAGATTCCCATCAGCTTGGCGGCATTTTCATCCGCCGATACGGCGCGCATCGCGCGTCCGATTTTGGTTTTCTGAACAATAAGTGTAAGCAGAATCATCAGAACGATGGTTACCGAGAAGATCACCATCTGGATATAGGAAATCGAGACGGGACCAAGCTGCCATGTGGTGGTGGGCAGGATCGCGGGGTAGGTTCTGGTGGTTGTACCCATGAAGAACTGGGTGGTGTATTCGATCACGTAGCTGACACCGATAGCGGTGATCAGCGCGGTGATGCGCGGTGCTTTTCGCAGAGGTTTGTAGGCGATGCGCTCAATGAGCACGCCGAGGATTCCGCAGACGATCATGCAGACAAGCAGCGCGGGAAGAAAGCCCATGCCAAGATAGGTCGTTACGAAGAAGGCGGTATAGGCACCGATCATATAGACATCGCCATGGGCGAAGTTGATCAGTTTGATGATGCCGTACACCATCGTGTATCCAAGAGCGACCAGCGCATAGATGCTTCCCAGAGAGAGTCCGTTGATCAGCTGCTGCAGAAACTGTTCCATGTGTTGTTCTCCTTTCTTTCTAAAAAAAGCAGGGGAAAAATCCCCCTGCTCATTTGTTTAATGATTATTCAGCGGCGACTTCCTGAACGTTGGACTGAACGCCGTCAACGAGTTCAACAACAAGTACGGATTTTTCCGGAGTGTGAGTAGCTTCATCGAAGGTGAAGGATCCGGTAATACCTTCGAAGTTGGCTTTTTTGATTGCTTCATTGAGTTCTGCGCCGGTTGCTCCGGAAGCTTCCAGGCTGTCGAGAAGCAGATTGGTTGCATCATAGGCAAGAGCTGCGAACATGCTGGGTTCTTCGCCGTAAGCAGCTTTGTAGTCATCGATGAATTTCTGCAGTTCTTCACTGGGGTCGATTGCAGTGTAGGCAGTGGTGTAGAAGATATTGTTTGCGTAGTCGTTTCCGATCTGCTGAACGAAGTCAGCGGAATCAAGACCGTCGCCGCCGATGATGGTTTTGTCGATGCCGGCAGCTTTAGCGGCTTTAACGATCTGAGCAGCTTCGTTGTAGTAGCCGCCGATGTACATTACGTCAAAGTCTTTGTCTTTGATTTTGGTGATGAAGGAAGCGAAATCTTTGTCGCCTGCCTGGTATTCAACGCGGTCAACCACTTCGCCGCCTTTGGCTGCGAATTCTTCGGAGAAAGCGTTGGCAAGACCTGCACCGTAGTCGGATACTTCGTTGAGGACAACAGCTTTTTTAGCGCCGAGAGTTTCGATGGCGTAGTCAGCCATACCTTTACCCTGATAGCTGTCTTCGAAGCATACGCGCCATGCGTATTCGTATGCGGAACCGTCTCCTTTAAGCATTGCGTCTACCTGAGTAGCGGAAGGAGACATAACAGGAACCTGTTTGGAAGAAGCGAATTCATATGTAGCAATGGAGCTGGCGCTTGTAGCAGGACCTACAACGCCGACAACGCCGTCCTGATCGATCAGTTTGGTGATGGCAGCTACGGATTCAGCGGGTTCGCCTTTGTCGTCGAATTCAACGGTTTCTACAGTGAAGGGTTTGTCTTCGCGGGCGTTGAACTGCTGGACAGCGATTTTTGCGCCGTTGATTTCTTTTGTGCCGTAGTCGGCAACGTTGCCGGTCAGCTCAAAGTTGAGACCGATTTTTACAGTATCGCCTGCAGGGGCGGAAGAGCTTCCACCTGTGGAAGAATTGTTATTGCTTGCGGGTGTGTTCGAGCAGCCGGCGAGCATGGAAGCGCACATCAGCGCGGCTCCGGCTGTTTTCCAGAAATGTTTTGTCATTTTTTTCCTCTTTCCTAAAAAGATATTTTTGAGTTTAACGGTTCTATGGATAATCTCAACGCAGAATAACGTCTCTATCCCGTATTTCTGCGTTTTTGTTGTGTTTACACGTGTTTTTATGAAAATTATGAAAATCTTCAGTGAAAGAGAATGATTGGAAGTTTCTGACCTTCTATCTCCATGTCCCAGCTTGTTAAAAAAATCTCATTTATCCTATAGGAAAAGGCTTTTTATCCTGTTCATCGCTTTCGTGGAAATCACGTTTATACCAAAAAGCGCAAATTTAAAGCCCTGAAACATGTTTTTATTCATCAAGCGTTTTCATTTTCCGTTTCATTTTTGTCTTTGGCTCGCGAGCAAGTCTCTTTTGATAAAAAACGCGAATCACACAATTGAGCACGGTATTTTTCGTATCGTCCCCTCTTATTGCGCGCAAAAAGAAAACCCGGCGCATATGCAGACCGGGATATTTCACAAACAGAATTCGAATTACAGCAAAGGCGTAAGAAGCCAGAGAGCGCCGCTTTCCATCCAGTTGAACATTGTGGAGATCATCATATTGAGCGGCTGGTCAAGCAGACCGGAGAAGATGACGATCAGAAAAACAAAGCTGATCCATGCGGGCGGGTTGTTGACGCGGAAATAATCGCGGTCAGGCAGAAACGCCCAGAAGATTCGCGAACCATCCAGAGGCGGAATGGGAATCAGGTTGAATACGCCAAAGCCGATCGACATCGATGCGGTTGCCGACAGCAGCGAGATCAGATAGGAACCGACTGAAGTCGCCAGAAAGCCTCCGCCAAATGCCACGAGCAGATAGAAAAGCAGAATGCACACAAAGGCGAGAATGAAGTTCATGACCGGTCCCGCAAATGCGGTCCACACCATGCCAAACTTCGGATCCTTGTAATAGCGCGGATCGACAGGTACCGGTTTTGCCCATCCAAAGCCGAACAGAAGCAGGCAGAGCGTGCCGACCCAGTCGATGTGCTGAAAGGGATTGAGCGAAAGACGGCCCGACATTTTCGCTGTCGGATCGCCCATCCAGTAGGAAACAAGTCCATGCGCGAGTTCATGCAGCGTCAGCGACAGAAAAACGGCGATGAGATAAATCGAGATCATTCTCAGATCAAAATTTCGAATTGCAGAAATCATAAGTTTGCAGACCTCCTTTGAGTCTGTATCCGTAATGGAAAAACCGCGCCGAGCCATTTTCGGCTCCGCACCATTTCCTGTTTCTCCTGTTTTCAAAAAATAACTTTCAGATTAATGGATTGCGTCCTTTTTTGTCAAACATTCATACGGACATTGTAGAAAAGTGTAACGAAAAACAGGATGCAAATCAAACTCAATTTGCATCCTGTACAGACTCGTAATTTTGACTGCTGCTCTATTGACATTGGGCAGCGTTTTTCTGTCTCTGGTTAGACGTTGAAGCGGAAGTGCATGACGTCGCCATCCTGCACAACATATTCCTTGCCTTCCAGACGCAGCTTGCCGGCTTCTTTGACCGCCTGCTCGCTTTCAAGCGCATCGATGTCATCGAAGGCATACACTTCGGCGCGGATGAAGTCGGTGTGGATAACACCGGCGCAGTCCGGTGCTTTCATGCCGCGTTTGAATGTCCATGCGCGGCACTCGTCCGTTCCCGCTGTCAGGAATGTGCACAGATCGAGCGCTTTGTAGGCGCTCTGAATCAGATGATCCAGACCGGACTGAGGCAGACCGAGATCTTCAAGGAAAGCTTCCTTTTCTTCGGGTTCAAGGCTGGAGAGCTCTTCTTCAAGGCGCGCGCAGATCGGCACGATGCCTGCGCCCTCGGCAGCTGCCATGGCGGAAAGCTTGTTGAAGTAGTCGTTGGCAGACGGATCGGCAATGCCCTCATCGTCCATGTTGGCAACGTAGATCACCGGTTTGACGGTCAGAAGACCATACTGGCGGATGATCAGCGCTTCATCATCGGTTACTTCAAGCGAACGGGCAGGTTTGCCTTCTTCAAGGTGCGATTTAAGCGGAGCGATCACAGCCATTTAAGCTTTGGCGCTCTTGTCGCCGCTCGATGCTTTGCGTTCAACCTTGGCGATACGGTTTTCCACGGTGGAAAGGTCCGCGAAGATCAGCTCGAGGTTGATGATTTCCGCATCGCGCAGCGGATCAACCGAGTTTTCCACGTGCGTGATGTTCGCATCGTCGAAGCAGCGTACAACGTGGCAGATCGCATCGGTATTGCGGATATTGGCAAGGAACTGGTTTCCAAGACCTTCACCGCGGGATGCGCCTTTGACCAGACCGGCGATATCGGTGAAGTCGAATGTTGTGTAAATGGTTTTCTTGGGCGAGAAAAGTTCCGTCAGACGATCAACGCGGTGATCGGGAACTTCGACTACGCCGACGTTTGGCGAAATGGTCGCAAACGGGTAGTTGGCAGCTTCCGCCTGAGAATTGGTAATCGCATTGAAGAGCGTGGACTTGCCGACGTTTGGAAGTCCGACGATACCTGCAGTTAAAGACATATCAGTTATTTCCCTCCTCTTGCGCATCGGCTTTGCGAACGATGCGCTTGAGCTTTTTTTCAAATTTTGAGCGGGGCATCAGCACGCTGGTCTGACAGCCCTGGCATTTAATGCGGATATCCGCGCCCATACGGATAATCTTCCATTCTTTGGAAAGATGGCACGGATGCTCCTTTTTCATTTCGACGATGTCGCCCAGATCATACTGAAGATCAGTCATGCATTCCCTCGTGTTTCTTCCATGCCTGGATTGTATTGTCGAGAAGCATGCACACCGTCATCGGGCCGACACCTTTCGGTACAGGGGTAATGACGGATGCTTTGGGCTGGACTTCATCAAATTTGACGTCGCCTTTGAGCTTGCCGTCCACGCGGTTGATTCCCACATCGATCACGACAGCGCCATCCTGAACGTACTCGGCTGTAACGAATTCAGGTTTTCCGATTGCGGCAATCAGAATATCCGCCTGACGGCAGATTTCAGGAGCGTCTTTGGTTCTCGAATGAATAACGGTAACTGTCGCGTTGGCAGCCTGCAGAAGCTGAGCCACCGGTTTTCCAACAAGATTGGAGCGGCCCATGACCACAGCGCGCATGCCGGTCAGATCGGTATAGCCGGCTTCTTTGAGGATTTCCATCACGCCGCGCGGTGTGCAGGGCGCAAAACCGTCGCGTCCAAGCGCGAGCGCACCGGCATTCATCGGATGAAGACCATCGACATCTTTATCGGGGCTGATCGCATCGAGCGCGCGTGTTTCATCAAATCCTTTGGGCAGAGGAAGCTGAACAAGAATGCCGTCCACATTCGGGTTGGCGTTTTCTTCTTCAATCACTTTCTCCAGTTCTTCCTGGGTAATGTCGGCAGAAAGACGGATGGTACGGTTTTCCATTCCGACTTTGGCGCAGGCATTGGCTTTGCTTTTGACATAAGACTGACTGGCGGGGTTGTCGCCGACCAGGATAACGGAAAGACAGGGCAGACGCTTGCCTTCTTCGCGAATCTGGTCAATGTGTTCTTTCATGCCGGCTTGCAGTTTGGCAGCCAGCTCGTTTCCGTACAGAATCATTTTCACACCTCTTTACTGTCGAGCACGATGGTAATCGGTCCATCATTGAGCAGTTCAATTTTCATATCCGCCTGGAAGATTCCACTCTCGACGTCTATCTGCTCTGCTAAAAGGGCATTGAATTTATCATACAACATTGAAGCGACCTCGGCAGGCGCAGCATCGAT
>CAOKFJ010000054.1 GCA_948467695.1 uncultured Allobaculum sp.
TTCGAAATGCTGAAACAAGAATAAACGAAGCTGCAGCTGCGGTAGAACCGTGTATTCATCCAATTCCCAAAGGGTAAAGCGATCTCTTATCCAGTCACAGTCCATGCGTTTTTCAAATGATTTGTGATTGATAGGCATTAAACTGCAGATATGGATTTTGATGAAAGCGCTTGTTTTGATTTCCCATATATTGGCTCAAAGAATACATGTAGTCATTAAATGCAACATAAATATAAAAATGTATAGAAATCTTTTCCAAGGTGTGCAATAACAAAATTGCAACTTAGCATTAAATAGCTTTTTACAGAGAAAAAGAAGGAGAACAAACTATGAGTGGAGTAATTCGTATCACCCCCGAAAACATGCGTGAAAAAGCAACTCAGTATAAAACACAGGCTGACAATATTCAGGATGTCATCACAAAAATGGACAGCCTTCTTGGCCAGCTGAAAAGCGAATGGGAAGGTACCGCAAGTGAAGCTTATGAAGCACGCTTCAATGAGCTGAAACCTGGCTTCCAAGCTTCTCAGGAACTGATCGTTGAAATCTCGAACGCGCTGAATTCGACCGCAGCTCACATGGAAGAAGTCGATGCCAACATCGCTTCCCAGTTCAGAGGTTAAGACAATCTGAGAGATTGAACTTCGATTCGATGCGATTACAGCAAAGGTATTTTGCTCGTTGATCGAAAGAATTGTTGCAGACTGTTCCTTTGGAAGAGTGGAGCAAAAAATATAGAAATAGTAAAAAGCTATAGGAAAAGATAACGAAGCCCGCTTGTTCAGAGAGAGAACCTAAAAAGGGCATTACCTATAAACATGGCTCGACTTTGAAGAAAATGTAATCTTCTAGAATTCGTGGCATGAAATGTAAATAAAAGGAGAAAGACCATGGCAGGAAATATTCGTATTACACCTGATACAATGCGCCAGCGCGCGACAGAATATCGTACTGAAGCTACCAATGTTGAGAACGTAATCTCCAACATGGACAGACTTCTTGGCGAACTTCGAGGTGAGTGGGAAGGTGCAGCGAGTGAAGCATATGCTGCGCGCTTTGAAGAACTCAGACCTGGTTTTGTTAAAGCTAAAGAGCTCATTCTTGAAATTGCTGACGCTCTGACAAATGCAGCAGCTTCTCTGGAGAACGCAGATACAGATCTTGCTTCTTCGCTTTCAAGCAACTAATTCACCACGACGATAAGCTGTCAAAACCATCCGGCAGATCTGCAGTTGCACGCTTTCGTTTCAAGGGCGAAGTGTAGAAACTGTCAATACGATGAACAATATCGCAGTCCATGATGCTGAAGGTTTTGATAAGCGTTCAGGACAAATCATCAAATGCAAAGGCAGCCTTTTCCAGACGGAACAGACTGCCTTTTGTTTATTTCATCATCTGCATCCTCGCAGAGAAGGAGAGGACAATGGACGATAAAGAAAAGCAGAGAAAAGACCAGGAAAAAAAGCGAGAAGCGAATCAGCTGCAATCTAAGATCGATTCAAAAGAGAGACAGCGTAGAGAAGTAAAAGCGAAGATTGCTGAAAATGAAGAGAAGATACGGCGCTTGGAGGAAGCTCGCCTTGAATTGAAGCAACTCAAACATGTCAATGAAGAGTTCGAAAAAGAGGACAAGAGAACGCTGAAAAAAAGCGGTGAATGGAAAGGAAGTACATGGGATTCATTTGCTTCTAATCAAGGCGATCGCATCAAAAAAGCAGACAAAGAATATATCAAAGCAATCGATGCTGCTCACGATCAAATTAACTGGGAAAAGCTTCGCCTTATCGCTATCAACGATTCACACAAAGGCCTTCTTGGATCGCTCAATACAGCAATAAGAGGCTTGGAGACAGCGCTACAGAATCTGTTTACCTGATTCCAGAAAAAAGAAAGGAGATTATATGCAAATTCAAGTTAATCCTGAGGACTATGAACTGGCTCTTGAATCTCTAACCAATTCAGGTAGTTCGCTATCAACGGAAACGCAAGCTACTTCGTTTGCATCCGTTAGTCCAAATGACACTCTTCCGGTTTCGGTTAAATATGATGAGCAGGCGGAAGAAATAAAAAAACTGATACGAAAATATGTTGAACTACTCGTAAATGATGTCAAAAAAACATACAACGCTGTTGGTCTGATGCAGTTGCAGGATCAGAATTTAGCAGGCTGGATTGATACCATCAACGGAGGCAATGGTGCCGGCGGAGGTGGAAGTAGCGCCAAAGGCAGCGGAAGTGGCGGGGGTGGTTTCAGATGAGCGACATTTCCAGAAACTATCAGTTAAGCAATGAAAGTATCTACGCACAGCAAGAGAAGCATCTTACAGAGATGAATAAAATCGCTGAAGAACTGTCGGATGTGATGGATTGCGCAGAGAACATCATTGGAATCGCGAGCGCAAGCGGTAAGGCTGCCGAGGCGATGAAAACGTATTATCGAATGGCGCATCAGACGATTCTGTCTGGAATTCTTGCTGCCATAGCTGTTCATGATCAAAAAATCCTGCTTTATGTTTCCGATTGTCTGAATATTGATTCTCATCCATCGGCATTAATCAAAGATGCGCGACTGCAGGAGCTTACGATGCAGCTCGATAAAACTATGAATAGTTTCGCAGGCAGAGAAAGTGATGTGCATCGTGTAATTAATAAAGTGAGTGACCTAGTGCAGGTTACACGCCCTCGAGTCGATGCTGTCGGAGATGCTCATACCGCAGCGACGGGGTCAATCATCAGTCTGGCGGAAAAAATACATGCAGTACAAGATAACCATCTGAAAGATTTTGATGAAAGTCATGAACATATTCAGGCTTCGCTTGGGCTTATCGAAACATGCCTGGATCCGGGCAACTTTAGCGATACCTTTGCATTGGAGCCGAACGAAAAAGTTCTGAGCGCGTTTGCCAGATTCAGCGACAGCAGTCAGGAAATGGCAAGAGAATATGATGAGGACTCTGCAAAAATTGAGGATGCTCTGAAGGTTATTGAAGACTATGAAGTTCGTGTCGTTGAAGAACGTCAGAAAACAGCAGATTTGATTAATCTCGGAGTGGATATTGGGTGTGCGATCATCGGTGGTATTGCTACTGCTACATTAGGTCCGGCAGGAGTAATTATCGCGTGTGGTATTACTGGAGCAGTCAAAGGAGCAACGAAAGGTCTCACTGCTGAATATGTTACACACGGAAACCTGATCGATAATGCAGATAAGATCGACTGGGGATCTGTAGGTCAGGAAGCATTGATTGGCGGAATTACAGGAGCGAGCGGGGCTGCAATCGGCCAAGGCTTTAAAGCGATTGGAGGCTCTACGGCATTTACTAAGATCTTCGGCGAAAAAGGTGGAACAAAACTCCTTGGCGATTGTATAGTCGGTACCACAGAAAATATGACGAAAGGAGTATGTACCCGATTTGAAGACAAACTCTTCAGAACAGGTGATCCAGGAGCGGCGGTCAAGACTGCTTTCAAACCGGAAGATCTATTTAAAGATGGAATCAAGGGAACTTCCGATGCGTTGATTGGGGAAGTGGCAGATAAGATTTACAAACCGAATGCAAACGAGCATGCATATATCCGCAATGGCATGAAAGGTGGAGGTCAGTCGGTTGCAGAAGGTATTACGGATCGAGCGGTAGAACAAGGTGTTAACGCAATGACCGGTAAGGAAGTCGAACTGGATAAAATTGTGGAAGGTAAAGAAATATTGAATGACTTTGGCACCGGAGCGGGAAAATCAATGGGGTCACAGGTCAAAACAGAAAATCAGCGCAACCAGATGAAGGCGGATCGTGAAGCTCAGCGCCTTAACGAAAAAATGAACAAACAGACAGACCAATTGCAGGAAGCGCAAAACCGAGGCATTACTGGAGTTGAACGAACCAAGAACAATGGGCTGGACTATAAAAATTCCAATGTCATTGCCCGTACACCTGATGGCAAACCGGTTCAAGTAACAATTGAGGCTACCGGTGATAGACAAAAAGATATGCGTGCGATCGAAGAAGCGTGTCAGAAACAATATGGATTCAATTCACGGTCGAAGACTACAGGTGGAGGAGATGGTCCCCGCTATAAATGGACTAGTCTGGATGATTATAATGTGAAAGAAGGCAAATATACGGTTCAGCTGGTGGATGCAGATAAAACAGCAGGTTTTGGTGGAGCAACTGCAATGGACCAGTATCGAGAAGTCAAAGGCAGTATTAATTACACAGGATTCTCGGGTGATTCGCACGAAAAAGGCAATATCAAGGGTTTATTTAATTTCCCAAAATATGGCCTTGATACCTTCTAGCGATAAAGAATTTGTATTCTAAGGTGTATAACCTTATGGATGAGATAAACAAAAAAGTAAGGAGACTATTATGAGTAAATTTCTTCCGCTTGGCAGCGTGGTTGTTCTGCGCGGCGGCACCCAGCCGCTGATGATCGTATCCTGGGCTACAGGACAGGTCGTAGATGGCAAGGAATATTATTTTGATTATGCGGGTGTCATGTATCCCCAGGGACTTGTCAGCGATCAACTGGCATTTTTCCAGAACAGCGGTATTGAAAAAGTGCTGTTTACAGGCTATAAAACTCTGGAAAGCGAACAGTATGATGAAGCCATCACCAATTACATGAACCAGCACCCTGATGAATGGGTTCACGGAAATCCTGACGAACTGAAAAAAGAAGAAGCGGAAAAAGCTGGTGAAGGAGATATCAATTGAGCAACGGACCACAGTATTTTCTAGATGAAAATGCCGTTCCTTATCCCGCTAGACCTGAAGAAATACATGCTGTTGAAGAAAAGTGTCATATTCAATTCCCTGAATTTTTGAAACGATACTATCAGATTTATGATTCAATGCCGATTCGAGAATGCAATTATAAATTTGTTGGTAAAGAGTTCTGTCTAGTCAATCTGACGACCATTGGACCAGGAAATCTTAATATTGAGAAACTTCTGACAAATGAATACTTCCATCGGATGGTTCCGGAGGGGTGGATTCCAGTTGAAATCGATATTTGCGGAGATTTCTTTTTCTATGATCCGCTCACTGAAGCGATTTTTCTGATCGATGGAACTTCTGGAGCACCAGTAATTGCTGCCTTCTCTTTGGTAGAGTTCTTCAATTATCTTGACCAGAGTTCACCCGAACCTTTTCCTGACGAAAAAGAAGACCAAACTGGAAATGAAGATAGCGCCAAGATGACTTTGGTAGACAATTCAAAAGCGTGAATCGGGAACGGGCGCACAAAGCGCGTAATGCTAAAAACGAAACAGACCGCATGAAAATCATGCGGTCTGTTTTTGTTGGTGAAATGGATACAATTAATTGATTAGCTGCTCAATGGAGCAATTTCGGAAGTCCGATCCGCGCGAGTTTTTCGAACAGATCGGCACCATGGAGCAGGACTTTTTCATCGAAGTCGAAGTGCGAATCATGCAGTTCGATGCCTGTTCCCGTTCCAAGAAAGAAGAAGATGCCGGGGACAATCTGCTGGTAAGCAGCGAAGTCTTCGCTGATCATTTCCGGCTTGTCGAGAAGCGCAAGTTCAGGGATGTTCGCACGAGCGTACTCTACAAGCTTGTCATCGTTGTTGACGGCGGGATATCCGGAAGAGTAGGTGATGTTGATCGCTGTGCCTGTTTCTTCGGCAAGATCCTGACAGATTGTTTCGAGTCCATCGATCAGGTAGAAGAAAATCGTGTCGTCAAAAGCGCGGATGCTGCCTTCAATATGGCAGGTGTCGGCGACAACATTGCGCACGCGTCCGGCTTCCATTTTGCCAAAGCGAAGCAGGCGGTAGATATTGTCGGAAAGAGACTGCTGTTCAAACATATACGCGCGCTGAAGAAGCTTTGCGCCGGCAAGCATCGCGTCGATGCCCTGTTTATAGCGGGCGAGGTGCGATGCTTTTCCTGTGATGTCGATGGTCACCTCCGTTACGCGTGACATTAGCGGTCCGGGTTTGGTGGCGGCAGTACCGGCTTCAAGCATGGGCCATAGGTGAAGTCCATAGACCGCTTTGACATTCTTTTCCTGAAAGATGCCGGTATCAACGATCGGTCCGGCTCCTCCGGGTGTTTCTTCGCCAGGCTGAAAGATCAGCAGAATATTGCAGGGAAGCTCATCGAGAATGTCGTTTATACGGTAGGCGAGCAGCAGCAGTGTGCTCATATGTCCATCATGTCCGCAGGCATGCATGTGTCCTTCATGAAGACTCGCAAAGTCTCTGCCGCTTTGTTCATAGACGGGAAGAGCGTCCATATCGGCGCGAAAAGCGATAGTCTCTTCTTTTTTGCCATCGAAATAGGCGGCGATGGCGTAGTCAATGGGGAAGGTGATTGTGCAGTTTAAGGGCCTGAGCTGCTCAAGCAGATACGCCTGAGTTTTGGGCAGCGTGAGTTCAAGTTCGGGGATCTGATGGAGCGTGCGGCGCCATGTGGTGACGAGTTCGAGCTCCTGATCGCGGGTGCGTTTTGTGGTGGTCATAGAAATATTTTATGGAGTTGTGGATAAAAAGAAAAAAAGGCGCGAAATTGAAAACGCCTTTGTGGTGATTCGATTCAAAATTGGCTAAACTTCAAACAATCGGCGGTTGAAAGTTTTTGAAATGAATTGTGAAAACATGTGTAACAGCCGCTTGTTCAACAGTAGACGTCATACATGCGTCGGAAAGGATCAGCATGAAAAACGATGTATTTGATTCGGTTGTTGTCGGTGACGGCGATACCCGAATCGCAGGTGTGTCTTTGAAGGAACTGGCAAAAGAATGCCCGACTCCGCTTTATATTTACGATGAGGATCGTCTGGTCAAGACGATGCACGCGTATACAGATCATTTTACAAGTCCGAAATTCGAGGGACGTGTCGTGTATGCGACCAAAGCGTTCAACTGCAAGGCGATGCTTCGTCTGTGCCAGAAAAACGGTCTGTACATGGATTCCGTCAGCCTTGGCGAGATTTATACCGCCCACAAAGCCGGCATTGATATGTCCGGTCTTTACTTCCACGGCAATAACAAGACAGTAATTGAAATGCGCAGAGCGTTTGAATATGGTGTGGGAACGCTGATTGTCGATTCGCTTGAAGAATCTGAAAAACTTGCGCGCATCGCGTCGGAATATCCGGATTGCTCCATGCGCATTCTGATTCGCGTCAATCCGATTATCGAAGCGGCAACCCATAAGCACATTCAGACCGCTACGCCCGATTCCAAATTCGGTATCGCGATTGATCGCAAAGACAATGTTCTGGAAACCATCCGCACCATTCAGTCCGCGCCCAATCTGCACTTCGCCGGTCTGCATGCCCATATCGGCTCTCAGATTTTCGGCAGCGATCCATTCACCAAGGAAGTGGATGACCTGACCGACTACATGGTGATGCTGCGCGACGAGCATGGCATCCATTGCGAAGAACTCGATCTAGGCGGCGGCTTTGGCGTCTGGTACAACGATGCGGATACTCCGGCACCTGTCGAAGATGTATGCCGCACGATTGTGAGCGCCTGCGAAAAAGCGTTTGCCGCAAAGAATCTTACGCCTTCGGTTGTCACCATCGAACCGGGCCGCTCGATTGTCGCGGAAGCCGGCTATCTGCTCTATGAAATTACGCTGATCAAAAAAGCGCTCAAAGATACATTCTATTTTGTGGACGGCGGCATGTCCGATCTCATTCGTCCGGCGCTTTATGAAGCAGTCTACTCCGCGGATCTTGTCGGTAAGCCGGCAGATGCGCCTAAACAGCTTGTCACCATTGGCGGAAAATGCTGCGAAAGCGGCGATATCGTTATTCGCGATATCGAACTGCCTGTCGCAAAAGAGGGCGATCTGCTTCTGGTCTACTCGGCTGGCGCGTATGGCTATTCGATGGCCAACAACTATAACAAGAACCCTCTGCCCGGTGTCGTGTTCGTTAAAGACGGTACATGGCGCTATGTCGTTCGTCCGGAAAGCCTGGATGACATGATCGCGCGCGAATGCGACTAAGCGCAGGGACTACGTCAACACGCTAAACATCGAACTATACACAAACAGGCTGAAACCTTCTTCGATTTGAAGAGCGGCTTCAGCCTGTTTTTTGCGTTTCGCGGATTATGCGTGGTGATTGTGTTTGAAGATAATGCGGTTTTTAATGCGGCGAAGTGCTAAACGGCGCTTTTCCGAGGGACTCATCTCCGTCTGGAGCACCGTAAGACGCACGACATCGAGATGACGGGCGAGAACCCATACATTGAGCAGACGTTCGGCCAGAAAGCCGTAAATGCGCTTCTGATAGGCGTTGTAGCCGCTCAGATCCACGCGGGTTTCCAGCTCTTCAAGAAGAGCGAAAAGCCATTCGCAGTATTCGTTGAACCTTTTTTTCGAGGTGACAAACATGTTGTACTGACTGATACCGCCCTGATTCATGATCTCGTCAAATGCCCATACATCTTCGGGATGCTGATGGGAAAGAATGTCTCGCAGACTGTCGAGATCTTTTTTGAAACCGGAGTCGATGCAGTACTGCTCGTAAACGGTTTCGCGGTACGGTTCGAATTCGGCGATGGCGATATCATGCCCTTCAAGCGCTTCAAGCAGTTCATCGCCGCTTGCGATCTGTTTTTTTGTGCGATCCGCAAAGTAGCGTCGGTAGTGGCAAAGGCCGATATAGTCGCTATCTGTATCGTTTTTCCACATCCAGTAGAGCCCTGTCAGTTCGCAGTAGCTCCCGTTTTTTGAAGCGATGTTATCGCCGGTATTGTCGCGAAGAAAGCCTAAATCATCGCCGAATCCCACCTGCAAAGGAACGTAGGATGGATCTTTGGGAGGCGTGAAAGCTTTATGCGAAATCACATACTGCGTCAGTTTCATGC
>CAOKFJ010000055.1 GCA_948467695.1 uncultured Allobaculum sp.
GAGAATGCTGTCGCCAACGTAGTTGTAATGAGGCACCTGAACGTGGTCGAAGAGAATGACGTTTTTCAGTTCGGTGGAGTTTCCAACGACACATCCCTGCCCTACCAGAGCATTGGTGCGGATGAATGCGCCGGGACGAACTTCGGTATCAGGACCAATGATGCATGGAGCACCAAGCGAAGCCGTCGGAGCGATCGAAGCGCTTTTGTGCACAAAGACACCGGGCGTACGTTCTTCATAGTCGTCATTCAGATTCTTTTGAAGTTCCAGAATCCAGGCGCCGATGTTTTCGAGCGCCTGCCACGGGTATTCGCATTCCTGCAGCCATTGTCCTGCCTGAGAATGTTCGAAGGAATAAAGATCTTTTGTTTTCAACATACCGTTACCTTTCCGGGCGGCTTGCGGAAAACTCCTTCAAACCGTCTTGTTCCTGAAAAATTGTACATCTTCTGATCAGGAAATATTTTTATATCATCCAAAGCCGATGCATTTTAGTAGATAGGGTTTCCATACGCATCGTACCCGTATACACCGGGATCGTATGCATCAGGAGTCTGCGCATTAGGATCATACTCATAGGGGTTCTGTGCATTAGGATCGTACGCATACGGATCGACATAGCCGGGATCGACAGGAACCTGTCCATAGGGATCCGCCGCACCGTCTGCATTTGGATCCTGAACAGCCTGACTGTCCTGTGCACTCGATTCCTGCAAGGACGACGAAGAGTCAGTTTGCGAATCTTCAGGCACGTCCATCGGCGCTTTTACGCCGGTTTCAATGCCGGTGACATCAGGGGCATTGCCCGCAATAATAGCCTGAATCGCGTTTTTTGCCTGATCAAGCGAGGTCTGATCCGGAACAAGCATGTACGTCGATTCTGTGAGCAGTGGTGAATACACCGTCTGGTATTCGCCGGTGATGGTGGTGCAGTAAACATTGACCGGTCCGGGCAGAATGACATACTGGCGCAGCAGAGCGCATAACTGTTCATAGGTGAATGTCGCGCTGATGGAAGAATCGAGAATCTCGAACACTTTGCGCACATTCAGCGGTGTGAGTCTGGTGCGGGCGCTGGCGATATCGCAAAGCATGACGAACTGGTTGAGTTCCTGATCGAAATCGCTGCCCGAGTAGGTGCTCAGCGTACCGAGAATCTGTCGGATTTTCGGACCGCTCATGACCTGCTTTTCTTTTTCGCTCGGTTCAGCCGGAAGCGAATAGGCATGTCCGCCATTCTCATAGAGACCGCCGACAACATCGAAGAGCGAAGAAATCTCGTTGAGATCGATATGCATCGTAAAATCGATCGTTACGCCCATATACGCTTCGAGCGACTGTCTGAGCGCTTCGATGCTTCGATAGCTGTAAAGACCGGTACGATCCTGCGCCTGATCCGCCGGGCAGCCAAGCGCCTGGTCGCATGCGCCGGGAAGCGCCATGCTTCGCGGAACCACCGTCACAAGAACATCGTTTGTTTTCGGATTGACAGTCACGAGCATATTGATCGTGGAGTTGTATGTCGTTTCGCCAACCGCAAGACGCGAACCGCTCACAAGCACGGTATACGGATCTGTTTCCACATCGATCTGCGAGAAGACCGGCGTAATTCCGGAGTGAATCTCTTCCGTATAAGCGCTGGTCAGACCGGCTGAGCTTTGCGTGCTGCCGGAGAATTCATGAATCATGCGCACATCGGCAGGCGATAGAATCGCGGCGCGAACCGACTGTCCGCGAACCGCTTTGTACAGCTGCTGAAGCGAAGAGAATTTCTGCGTCCAGACTTTGATCGACTTCGCTTTCAGCGCATCAAGCACAGCTTTGTTCAGTTCTTTATTGCGGGTTTCGAGAATGCCGATCGTCTGTCCTTCAAGCTTTGTCAGATCTGCAAGAGGCACAGCCGAGGGCACATAAAGATTGCTTTTGAATAAGTATTCCTGTCCATCATTGGTCATTGAAGCAATGCCCTCGGACAGATTGGAGGCATAGCCATGTCCGCCCACACTGACAAGCATCATCACGACGCAAAGCAGGGCGGCGGGAATTTTCCAGAGTTTGTTTCTCGCCTGATAAAAGCCGTATCCGGCAATTGTCAGGCCGACTAGACCGAAACCGAAGATCCATGCGCCAAGCGACACGTTAAGCAGACCGACCTGCAGAATACCGACAAGCAGCCATACGAGAAAACCGAACGTGACGAGCATGATCCAGAACTCGATTTGCAGAAGCATGCGCACAAGACGGCGCATAAAGCGCTGCTGCCTTCTCTTGAACGGGTTCGATGCCGGTTTGGATGGAGCCGATGCCTGCGCATCAGCAGATTGATCGGATTCGCCGCTTTCTCTTTGCTCCGGCATTTGTTCTTCTGAACTGGCGTCTGTACTGTCAGCCGCTTCGTTATGCGACTGATCATCACTGTTGTTCAGACGCTTATGCTCTTCACGTGCAAGACGGGCAGCTTGCATTGCCGCATGCCGCTCTTCTTTGCGTATGCGGTCTTCCTCAAGTTTTGCCTGCGCGTCTTCTTCAAGCAGATCGCTCATGCGAAGTCCCTCTTCCAGATCGGCGATCCCTTCCTTTTCTTCAAGAAATCCCAGATCCGTCATATCCATATGCGGTCTGCTTTCCAGAACATATGGACTATCGGTCTCTTCGATGGAACCAAGCCGTTCGAACGGTTCCCTGATTTTCGGTGTCTCGATCGAGGGGGTTTCTTTCGAAACAGCCTGCATTTTATCCGAACGCTCTTTTTCAAGACGGGCAAGTTCCTGCTGGCGCGCGACTCTCGAACGTCTGCCGGGCGCGGCTTTGGGCGCCATCCGGACTGAAGCTTTTTCTGTATAGGACTCTTCGCCTGCTGAACGTTTCTTTGTTTCCCCTTTGTCAGCCAAAGATCCGTTCTGTTGTGTATGGGACATGTCTTTGTTTACCGACATGTTGTGTTTTACGTGTTGTTTGTTGTGAAGCTTTTTTCTCATAGTTTATCCCCTTCACATACTTGCTGATTTATATTGTTTTTCTCACAGCGTTCATTGATCTTTTTTACGGATTCAATGTATCGCTGTCGCTTTGTCAATAAGACAGTTTTTTTACATCAATAGAGTATACGACAATTCGAACCGTTGGCGCGGCTTTACCCTCAATTGATGTTCTAGTGCATTATTTCTGAGAATTCGCGGTGTCCGGTTTTCTTCATGCGCGCTCTGGCCGACAGTGTGCGCTGTGTGTTGAGCCGGTCAAACTGGACAACGACTTTCTGCGCTTCGACATCGACGGAAAGAACAACGCCGGTACCGAAGATCAGATGCTCGACTTCATCGCCGGCAGCAAGCCCTTCTTCAAGGCGTTCAGCGCCTGCAAGCGCGGAGGTTTTCAGCGAGATGGCGCGTTTTGCCGCTTCCTGCATATCCTCCGGAATCTGCGGGTCCCACTCGACATTTTCCAGACCGATATCAAAGACGAAACGGCTTGGAACGCGAATCGAGCCGGAATGAAGAAGTCCCTGTGCTTCGCTGAAGTACAGTTCTTTTTTCGCTCGGGTCAGCGCCACAAACGCCAGACGGCGTTCTTCTTCCATCGCCGCAAGCGTTCGCGTCTGTCTGGACGGGAAAATGCCTTCGTTCATACCGACCAGAAACACACAGTCGAATTCAAGTCCCTTTGCGGTATGGACCGTCATCATGCGCACCTGATCGCTTGAGGTCTGCGCATCTGCCGCAGAAAAAAGAGCGGTATGCGTCAGCCAGCGATCAAGCGTGGTGTCTTCACCCCATGAAATTTCATACTCCCCTGCCGCCTGCTTGAGTTCGGCCAGGTTGTCGAGTCGGTCCTGCGCCCCCTTAAGACGCAGAAACTTCTCGTATCCCGAACGGTCAAGCACATCGTCAAGCGTGCGGGTGATCAGTCGATCGCTCCAGGGTGTCTGTTCAATAAGTTCGACATACTGCGCAGCCTCTGTCGAAGCGAAGCGCGGGGTTTCAAGATTGTCGACGAGCGCCTGATAGAGCGTCATGCCATGCTGTTCGGCATATTCACTCAAAAACGCCATGCGCCCTTTACCGATATTGCGCGGGGGTGTATTGATCGTGCGCTGAAAATCGAGATCGTCCTTGTACAGAAGCATGCGGCAGTACGACAGCGCGGTTTTGATCTCCGCTCGGGAGAAAAACGGAACGCCCGAATAAATCGCATACGGAATTTCCGCCGCGAGAAAAGCGTCTTCCATCGGACGCGACAGATAATGGGCACGGTATAGCACCGCCATGTCGCGATATGGGACGCCCTGATCATGCAGCTCGGCAATGCGGCACGCCACTTCCTTTGCTTCCTGCTCGGGGCTTTGAAAATGTCCGGCGCGAACCGGCGAGCCGTAAGGCAGTGTCGCTTCGAGATTTTTGGCGATGCGGTTTCTGTTTTTGGAAATAAGAGAATTTGCCGCCTGAAGAATCTGCGGCGTGCTGCGGTAGTTTTCGTTGAGCAGAATGGTCTGACACGGCGCAAAATGCTGGTCGAAATGAAGCAGTCTTGTCACATCGGCACCGCGCCATGTGTAAATCGTCTGGTCGGGATCGCCGACCACGAACAGGTTGTGATGAACCTGGCTGAGCGTATCGACAAGACGGTACTGCAGTTCGTCAATATCCTGAAACTCATCGACCATGATGTATTCAAAGCGCTCCTGCCAGCGTCTGGCAATCGCCGGGTTCTCTTCAAAGATTTTAAGGGTAAGCAGTATGAGATCATTGTAGTCAAGACCGAAGTTTTTCTTCTGCGCGCAGAGATACCCGTAAAAAATGATGTCCTCGGGTTCGCTGGACTGCTCGTATTTGTCATTGAGCGCTTTGGGCGAGAAGGCGACGAGATCTTCCCTGTAGTTAGGGCATTCCTTGATTTTTTTGATCTCGATCATGTCGCGCGCTTTGGCAAACGTCATATCGCGCAGCGTCAGTCCGCGTTCGTCATACACCTGGCGCAGCAGTTCGTCGATGTCCGCGTTGTCGAGAACAACAAAAGATTTCGGGTAATTGATCGCGTTGCTTTCTTCTCGAAGAATCATTGAACAAAGCCCGTGGAAGGTGCAGATCGTTCCCGTTTCCTCATCCCCGACAAGCGAACGGATTCGCGTACGCATCTCGGAGGCGGCTTTATTGGTGAACGTGATCGACAGAATGCTTTCTGGCAGAATGCCAAGTTCCACAAGAAAGGCGTAGCGCATGCTCAGCGTTCTGGTTTTGCCCGATCCCGCGCCGGCGACAACACGCACAAATCCCTCCGTCGCTTCGACAGCTTCGATCTGGTGCTCGTTGAGAAATACATCTGCGCTCTGAATCATCTGAACCCCTTTCTCAATCCCGATATGGCAGGACGGCGTTTTTTCGCGACGCTGTTTCCGTCTGGCTTCTCTTCATGCTTTTCATCGGCTTCTTCTGTGTCTGTGACATCATCGTCCCGTTCGCAATTCGCTGTCTGCAGATCATGCGCGTTCTGTTCCGCTTTTCCATGATCAAGCTCTTCTTCATTTTTCGGGCTCTCCAATTCGAGCGTCTGGCTGACGTGGTCGAGCGGCAAAGCGATACGCAGCGCTTCAGGCACGGCCTGCGCGCGAACAAAATCCTGATCGCCGCCGAATTCGCCATCAAGCGTCCAGGGTGTTTTGCTTCCTTCAAACGTAAACCAGGGCGACTGCACCGCGACAAACAGCGGATGATCGAATTTCGACTGCATGATGCCCATGGCAATCGCGTTTAGATCGGTGATGTTCATCGGGCGGCGAATAAAGACGCCTTCGAGCAGACCGTCGCGCCAGTTGAACAGGTTGCGTGTGAAGCGGTCGGATCCGGCGATGTAGCGGGAATTGGAGACCATGCCGTACAGGAACTCGCCCTCGCACTCTCCGCCTTCCCATTTGATGCGCATGGTTTCGCAATTGTTTTCCCAGTGCGCGAAATCGACCGCGCCAATCGCTTCAATGACATACGCCAGAGAGCCGAGCCTGTTTTTCTTGTTCTGCGCCGTGCGGTAGGACACAGACGTGCCGATCCCGAACGCGGCGACATAGGAAAAGTATTCATCGTTGAATTTCCCGACATCGATATTGGTCCAGGAATCGCCCGCTGCGATCTCTGCCGCTTCAAGCACGCTGAAGGGCAGATGATGCGAATGCGCAAAATCGTTGACTGTACCAGTGGGGATATAGCCAAGCAGAGGCATATCGGTTCCGTTCATCCATCCATTGAGCGCTTCGTGAAGCATTCCATCGCCTCCGCACACGACAATGCGGTCATACTCGACCTGCAGACGGGCAAGTTTGTATTTGGCATCTCCGGCGCTCTGTGTGGGGTAGACCGTAACGATATAGCCTTTTTTGGTAAATGTGTTGACCAGGTCGGACAATGCGCTCTGAATGCGTTTGTCTCCGGCAACAGGGTTATAGACAAGGAGCATTTTTTTCATCTTGAAATCTCCTGATGTGTTCATATTCTGGTTCATGGTAATACAGCAGCTTCTTTTCTTTTTCGCTTTCAGATCAATCGATCCGCTCATAATGCCATTGCATTGCGTTTTTGCACTTTCTTCTGTTTTAGCCGATGGCATTTTCATACTTTCCGGATGATTTCAAAACGGATGTTTCTGTACAAAAGAATGCACCGTTGCCAAGAAACAAAAACACTTATGAGGATGTTATCAGTATACCCAATCCCTGACGCGATCGCGGTACAAATCGCCGGCTCTGTCTGTCGATTTTCTTCGAATTTCGACATATTCATGAAAGTCACAGCGTGCCGATATCGCAGGTATGGAACATTTGCCATTCATCGTTCTACAAAAATTTTTGTAAAGTGCTTTGTTTCCAGAAAAGACAGATCCCCGAATGACACATCAAGAATTTCGGATTATCCAAAAACGTCCAATCTTTGTCTATAATGGCATGTGTATGCGATTAGTTTGAAAGGAGGGGAGCTATGAATACCCTTATGGCGCTGATCGTTCCTTTTGTGATCTCCGCCGCACTGATCCCGCTGGTCAAACGTCTGTCTTATCCGTCCGACGCCTGGGCCAAAATCAACAACCGCACCATTCACCATGGAAGAATCTCCCGCATTGGAGGAATCGCGATCTACATCGCCTTCTCCTGCGCGCTTGTACTTAACGGCACCGCCGACCGCTCGATTCTCGGCATTTATCTTTCGAGCTCAATGATGTTCTTTATCGGACTGGCTGATGACTTTCTCGATCTGCCTGCCAAACTGAAGCTTGTTCTGCAGATTCTCGCTTCGCTGATTCTGCTTTACTATGGCATACGCGTTGATGCGCTTCGCATTTTCGGCTGGGCGATCCGCTCGGATATCATCTGCACCCTCTTTACGATCGGCTGGGTTGTCGGCATCACAAACGCCATCAACCTTCTCGATGGTCTGGACGGCCTTTGCGGAGGAATGATTCTTGTCGTTCTTTCTGTGATCTGTTCGATTTCCATCGTCGACCGCCGCGGCGACATGGTTCTGTTGTCTTTGATGCTTTCCGGCGCGATCGTCGGTTTTCTGCTTTACAACGCGCATCCCGCATCGATTTTCATGGGCGACTGCGGATCTCTGTTTCTTGGTTCGATGATTGCATCGTTTTCTCTGCTTGGCTTCAAATCCTCGACAACCATCACGCTTGCGCTGCCGATGCTGATTCTGTGCCTGCCGATCATCGACACTCTGTCCGCCATTCTCAGGCGAAAAATCAAGAACATGCCCGTCGATCAGGCTGACCGTTCCCATCTTCACCATCAGCTGCTCAAGCGATTCGGGCAGACCAACAGCGTGATCATCATGTGCGGCATCACATTCCTGTTTGGAATGAGCGCGTTTGTCTACATCTACAGCCGCAAAGCCGGCGTGATTCTCATTCTTCTGCTTCTGCTTGCCGTGGAACTCTTTATCGAACGAACCGGAATGATTTCCGATTCCTTCCATCCGCTCCATTCCACATGGCGCGCACTCAAAAGACTGTACCGCCGCCTTGTACGAGCGATCACAAAGCGAAAAAACGTAAAACCGCTCTAACCTTTATGCATTGCAAAGCGCTGGACGAAAATCCGGCGCTTTTTTCTTTTGGAGCAGATGACACTCAGCGACAAATACAAATGCGGAGTGCAGATTCATGCTCCGTGCGTTTGATCGGTCATTCAAAAACGCGTGTTGAAAATAGATAGTTATCGCTAATTCGAGCCATCGGCACACGGCTTCGAACTTCTTTCGATCAGAAACAATGCATAATTCGCTGACAGCACAAAAAAGCACAGTAGGAACGAGCGTTCTGCTGTGCTTTTGAGATATTCAATGATTACTCTCATGTGTTAAATGGATGAGTAGAAGATTAAGTTGGTCATTTGTCATCGCGATTAATCTTAGCAACAGCAAAAAATAGAAAGCAGAAATTGCATAAGCCAAGATATTACTTAGAGATTGGATTTGAAAATCGTTTTTAACGAAAGAACGTAGTAATGTTTCGGCAGATTCTTTTATTCCGCCCTCCCACATATAATAGAACAGCGAAACAACAACGATTATATTTAAGATCCCAAACAGTTTTTTAAATTGATAAATAAGATCGTGTAATTGCGATTGGGAAGGATCCGCTTTGCTTGGAGTGGACCACATTATCTTTGTTATAGGTCGACCAAAAAGATTGCAAATAGCCGAAATGACAAATCCATAAAACACTGAACATATTGTAAGGACAGCAGCAATTAAAGAATCGTTTAATTTTATATGAAACCACACGATATTCAAATATATGCTGACTACCGAAGCCACTAACAAAACAATTTTCTTAGTCAT
>CAOKFJ010000056.1 GCA_948467695.1 uncultured Allobaculum sp.
TCAACGAGATCTTTGTTTTCGTTGTTTTTGTACCATGCAGCAGCTTCTGCGAGCATAAGGCATGCCTGCTGAGCATCTTTATCGCGTACAAACGGTTTAATGAGAGATCCATAGGACTCTTCATAGCCGAATACGTAGTTGCGCTCGTGGCTTACTTCGTATTTAGCAACTTTTTCACCGATGAACTTAAAGCCTGTCAGTGTTTTTTCAGTTGCTACGTTATGAGCAGTAGCTACTTTTTCACCGAGGTCAGATGTTACAACCGTGTTGAACATTACGGGGTTTTCCGGCATTTTGCCCTGACGATCAAGCTGAGCAAGGATGTACTCGAGCAGAACCGCTCCGGACTGGTTGCCTGTCATGACTACATATTCGCCGTCATGTTTAACACCTACACCCATGCGGTCAGCATCGGGGTCGCAGACGAGGATAATGTCCGCATCATTTTCTTTGGCATATTTCAGAGCCAGTTCATATGCACCGGGCTGTTCAGGGTTCGGTGTCGGAGTATTGGAGAAGTCAGGATCCGGTGTGCACTGTTCGAGAACAGGAATGCAGTTGTAGCCGGTTTCTTCATAGATTGTGCGAACGGGAACGTTTGCGGTTCCGTGTTCAGGAGAGAAGACAATCGTGATGTCTTTCTTGACATCGGGGTTGAGCTGGATGCCTTCCACTTCGTCATAGTAGGCGCGGTCAACGTCAGCACCGATAACAGTGATGAGTTTTTTCTGTTCGTCAGAGATCTTTGTGTCGATGGCGAGTTCGTCTTCGATCGCATTGACTTTGTCGATAACCTGAGCTGCCAGATCAGGAATCAGCTGGCATCCTTTGGAATCGTACAGTTTGTAGCCGTTGTACTGACGGGGGTTGTGGCTGGCGGTGATCATGATGCCGCCGAAGCATCCAAGGTGACGTACAGCAAAGCTCAGTTCGGGAGTCGGGCGAAGGCTCTCGAATACATACGCTTTGATGCCGTTTTTAGCGAGCAGGTCTGCGCAGTCGAAAGCGAGTTCCTGGCTCATGTGGCGGTTGTCGTAACCGATCGCAATGCCTTCTTCGCAGGCTTTTTCGCCGTTTTCTTTAATGTATTCAGCGAATCCCTGTGTAGCTTTGCGGATAGTGTGAATGTTGATTCGGTTTGTTCCGGGTCCGAGAAGTCCTCTCATGCCGGCTGTACCGAATTCAATGGTTGTGTAGAACGAGTCGTTTTTTTCCTGGTCGGACATACCTTCCAGTACATCTTTGTAACGCGCATCGAGGTTGGGGCTGTTGACCCATTTTTCGTAGCGCTCTTCAACAATAGACATGTCTCTTTTCCTCCAATTTCGTCAAAATTATATCACGATTCGCATACGGGTTTCATGACCGTGTGCATTACAGGAACAACTTCAAAGCGTATGAGAGCTTATTTGCGCTTACCGTAAATGAAAAGCCGTTTTTTTCAAAAATCATTTTGGCAGGATTGTATTTCAACGATGACTGCACTCACACCGATATGGCTTCCCTGCAGATTTGACAACATGCATCTCAGCGTTCAGATCGAGTGAAGACGGTAAACACAGCTGTTCTTCGCACTATAGAAAAAGGCTCCCTTATAGGAGCCTTCTCAATCAGTGTTTGATTATTCGATGACTTTCTGAGCGCGAAGAGCGTTAACGATTCTTTCGATAGCCTGGTCTTCGTCTTCACCAGTAGCGGAGATGGTGATTTCAACGTTTGTCGGGATGCCCAGAGACATAACGCCCATGATGGACTTCATGTTCATTTCGCGGCCTTTGAAGGCAACGCTTACATCGGATTTGCATTCGCTTGCAGCGTTAACTGCAACTGTTGCAGGACGTGCGTGAAGTCCTACGGGATCAATAACTTTTACTGTAGCTTGTTTCATGATTCATTTCCTCCTGAATCGATTTACGATATCAATTTTAATGCAATCACATAGTTTTAACAACCATTAAGTGACTCTTTAGAGAGAAGTGTAAGGCCTTCCTCCTCAAGTCTGCGTGCAAACAGACCTTTTCCTTCAATGAGGGTGGAAGAGAAGGTTCCGTCATAGATGACGGTTGACGAACAGCTTGGAGATCTGTCCATTAAAACAACCGTATCCACTTGCTGATCCTTCAGCATGCGGATAGTGTTTTCAATTCCCTGCTTCATCTGGCAGGTGAGATTTCTCCCGTCGCGGGAGATGACCTGATCATCCACAAGTTCAATCGGCTCTCTGGGTGTCGGCAGTCCGGCTGCGCATTCTGGGCAGACGGGGATCACTTCGTATTGTTCTTTTAAACGAACACACCGCTCGTCAAAACAGTTTCCGCCGTCATAGCGGCAGTTGTTTCCAAGCAGGCATGCACTGACTGCAATTTTTTTCATAGCTGAATAGAAATCAGGACGAAGGGATCAGCGGACTGATCCCGTCCTGATGAGTGTGTAAAGATTTAGACAAGAGTGTCGTAGAGACGATCGTAGATCTGAGCGGAATTCTGCCAGGATACGTCTTTGTTCATGGCATTCATCTGCAGAACCTTCCAGTCTTCCGGACGGTTGTAGTAGACATTGATCGCATTGTTAAGGGTATTCATCATCTCGTCCGCATTGTAGTTTGCGAAGCTGAATCCGTCACCAGTCTTATCGTATTCGTTATACGGCGAAACAGTATCTTTCAGACCGCCTGTTTCACGAACGAGCGGCAGAGTACCGTAGCGCAGGGAGCACAGCTGGCTCAGACCGCAGGGCTCGAAGAGCGAGGGCATCAGGAAGAGATCGCTTCCTGCATAAATGCGGTGAGCGAGATCTTCGTTGTATCCCTGATAGAAGCAGACTTTGCCTTTGTGCTGGTTTTCCATATCGCGGAAAGCGTTCTGGATGGCATCTTCACCGGTACCGAGAATAGCCAGCTGAATCGGCGCATTTGCCAGTTCCTGGAATTTCTCGAGCATCAGATAGAAGCCTTTCTGATAGGTCAGACGGGAAACGACACCAACGAGCATAACGTCGGGGTTCACTTCCAGACCGAGTTCTTTCTGAAGAGCAGCTTTGTCCTGGGCTTTGCCTTTGGACATCGTGATCTTGTTGTAGTGATGCGGCAGAGCCGGATCCGTATTGGGGTTCCAGTTGTAGATATCAATACCGTTTACGATGCCCCACAGGTCGTAGCGTCTCATGTTGAGAACAGCTTCCATGTGTTCACCGTACTGGGGAGTCAGAATCTCCTGTGCATAAGTCGGCGATACGGTCGAAATCTTGTCTGCATAGAGGATTCCGGATTTCATGAAGGAAACGCCGCCGTCGAAGCGGATATTTCCGTTATCAAGCAGATAGTAAGGCAGTCCGAGGCAGGAGTCGGTCATTTCGGGACCGAAGTTGCCCTGGAACAGCAGGTTGTGGATGGTGTAGACAAACTTGATGTTTGCGTAGCGGGAATCACTGGAGTGAGTTTCTTTCACCATGCACGGAATCATACCTGTCTGCCAGTCGTGGCAGTGGATGATGTTAGGCCAGTAGTTCAGCTGGTTGAGCATTTCGATAACCGCTTTCTGGAAGTAAGCGAAACGTTCGCCATCGTCCTGATAGCCGTAGAGGGTATCGCGTTCGAAATAGCCCTGATGCTGAACGAAGAAGTAAGCAACTTTTCCGATGGTCTGGGAATAGATGGTTACAGGAACTTCCTGATAGTTGATGTTTACTGTGAAGCTTGCGCAGTATGTCAGATCCTGGAAGTTTTTCTCTGCAATTTTCTTGTAGAGAGGAAGAACCACTTTCACTTCATGACCGAGTTCGGACAGAGCCTGAGGAAGAGATCCGATTACATCGGCAAGTCCTCCGGTTTTGATGAAAGGCAGACCTTCGGCTGCGACCATTAAAATCGAAGCCATTACACAGCCGCCCTGCGATCGATGTAGATCGGTTTGTCTTCTGTTCCGGTGATTTCTTTCTTGCGCAGGATCTTGGCATCTTTGTCGACCATAACGTTTGTCAGCATGACACCGTCACCGATTTCAACACCAGGAAGGATGATGCAGTTGTCAACAGATGCGCCTGCACCGACTTTTACGTTACGTCCGAGGATGGAGTTGCGGACAACACCGCCGATTTCGCATCCATTGGAGATCAGCGCGCCGGAAGCAGTTCCTTCGCCTTTGTAGATTGTCGGAGGAGAGTCGTTTGTGCGTGTGTAGATCGGCCAGTTGGGATCGTTGAAGAACGCCATGTTGCGCTCGTCAAGCATTGCCATATTGGAGTTGAAATATGTGTTGTAGTCGAGAATCGGGAAGATGGGATATGCGTAGTTGAGAATGTTGATATTCGCTTTGCCAAGGTCGGAAAGCAGGTTAAGCATATCGGTCATCCAGAACAGTTCGGAGTATTTTTCAGCCTGTTCAACGAGCTGAAGGAAGAATTTTCTCGACATGATGTATGTATCGAGCGAGATATCGAGTTTTACAGGATTTTTCTTCGGGTTGCCGAGTTCGTCGAGATCAGCTTTGCGCTCTTCGGACAGAGCGATATTGTTTTCATCAGGTGCAACTACATCGCCGAATTCAGGCTGACCGATGTAAGTCACGAATTTGCCGAAAGTGTCTTTGTCTTTTTTCACAACAACATTGGCGTTGAAGTATTTTGTCGGATCAAGGACGCCCTCTTCATGGCGCACAAGAACAGATACGTCAGAGTGGCTTCTTTCATGCTGTTCGATGATTTCTTCGAAGTTGGCTTTGTAGATCCAGTTAACCGGAGCAATGACAACATATTCATGATTGTCATCAACGATGTCATCGAGGTTCTGACGGTAGCCAGCCAGGTCGGAAACATATTCAGCTGCATAGCGTTCTGTAACTACAGGAATTACGGAAACATGACCATGCTTGTTGTTGATGTTGTAGTGACGGGCACTGCCGATATGGTCGAACAGAACTTTCGGATCGCCGTTTGTGTAAACGCGGATGTCCTGCAGACCGGAGTTTGTCATGTTGGAAATGGGAATATCCACAAGACGGTAACGTCCTACATAGGAGTACGCAGCCATCGGACGGTATTTTCCGGGGCCGACTGCCTGTACTTCGGGACGGGTAATGGCAACAATACCAAGTGCATTAACCATTGCTAGTTATCTCCTTTCACATCTTCGGAGACGAGCTCAATGTTCTTCGAATCAGCAGAGCCTACAACCGCGTTGGCGCCAATCACTACTTTGTCAGCGATGATTGCACGGTCTACTTTGGCTCCTTTTCTAACGATTGCGCCGGGCATCAGAACAGAGTCTTTAACTTCAGCGCCTTCTTCGATCTGTACATTGTTGAACAGAACGCTGTCTTTAACAAAGCCGCGGATTACCGCACCCTGGTTGATGTAGCAGTGTTCAACTTTACCGGTCGGAGATACGTACTGGGGCAGAGAAGGAATATCGGAAGTGTAGATTTTCCATTCCTGGTCGCCGAGGTCGAGTTCGTCATTGTGGTTGATGAGGTCCATGTTGGCTTCCCACAGCGAGTCGATTGTTCCAACGTCTTTCCAGTATCCGTTGAAGTTGAATGCGCTGAGGTTTTTGCCCATGCCAAGCAGAGTCGGGATGATGTCGTTACCGAAGTCATGGCTCGACTCGGGGTTGGCTGCATCTTCGATCAGGATTTCGCGAAGAAGTTTCCAGTTGAAGATATAGATACCCATGGACGCAAGGTTGGATTTCGGTTCCTTCGGTTTTTCCTGGAACTCGAGGATGCGGTTGTTCATGTCGCAGTTCATGATACCGAAACGGGGAGCTTCTTCCCACGGTACGGGACGTACGGCAACAGTGAGGTCCGCATTGTTGCGTTTATGGTCTTCGAGCATTTCGTCGTAGTCCATTTTGTAGATATGGTCACCAGAAAGGATGAGAACATATCCGGGATCAAAGGTGTCGATGAAGTCGATGTTCTGGAAGATCGCATCGGCAGTTCCTTTATAAACACCGAGGTCAGTATCAGATTTCTGACTGGGGGGCAGCACGTAAACGCCGCTGCCGCGTGTATCGAGTCCCCAGCGCTGTCCAGCGCCTGCATAGGCGTTCAGCTGAACAGGTTCATACTGTGTCAGAACACCTACAACGTTAACGTTGGAGTTTGCACAGTTACTGATCGGGAAGTCAATAATGCGATATTTTCCGCCGAAATATACCGCCGGTTTCGCCGTCTTGTTCGTCAGTTCATACAGACGAGAACCGCGCCCGCCAGCCAGAATCATGGCGAGCATATTAGAGTTTTCCATAGTTTTCCTCCTGAAACTAATTTCATCAAAATTATAGCACTTGAAACCCCTTCAAACACACGTGTATCCGATTTCGGCAATGAAAATGCTTGAGTTATTTCAATTCAGTACGATTCCTCGCCCCTTCAAATATCGGAGTTGCTTCAATTTTTATCATTTTCAATTTTCGATTTTTGATTTGTCTTAAAAAATACAAATTTTGCGTTAAGCGTTTTCATTTCTCTTTACATTCGGCATTCTCTTTTTCTTTCACTGTTAGGTAAATACGCGAACTATTTTTAACCTCTTTTTCCAAAATTCACGTGAGTTTCCAATCGAATTACGATTTGACTCGCAACGATTTCATCAGCATCATTCTTATTGGCATATTCAACAACGGATTCAGGCGGTTCTTTCCTGCTTTCATTTCATTGCTTCGCCTGTTCTGTTCCCTGTTGTCTATTGCCCATTCTCCAGAATCAGCGTACATACCATTTCAGCTTTGCTTTCCGGAACCTGCCAGCCTCACATCTCAAAGGATTTACGCGGATCGCGCTTTGCGACTTGTATCGCAGCATATGCACATACGCATCCTGTATCGAGATATGCAGAACTACCATGAATCAGATCATGCTGACGGATATAGAAAAACGGCAGTCCGCGATCTCTCGCAAAGACTGCCGTCTGTGTAAGTGTGATGTTGAATGAGAAGCAGAAACAAATCAGATAAGAACCGCGCGGTCATCCGAGAATTCGGTGCCTGCAGCCTCAGTGAATTTCTTATGCAGATCTTCTACTGTCAGCGCCTTTTTGGCTGCGCCGCGCACATCGTAGATGATCTTTCCGTTGTACAGCATGATCAGACGGTTTCCCATACGGATCGCATCGTTCATGTTGTGTGTGATCATGACCGTAGTCAGATGATCGGCTTCAACGATCTTCTGTGTCAGATCGAGAACAATCTTGGCAGTCAGCGGATCAAGCGCGGCAGTGTGTTCGTCAAGCAGAAGCAGTTCAGGTTTCTGCAGCGAAGCCATCAGCAGAGTGAGTGCCTGGCGCTGTCCGCCGGAAAGAAGACCGACTTTGGAAGTCAGACGATCTTCCAGACCAAGTCCGAGCTCGGCGAGCTGTTTTTTGAACTTTTCGTGTTCCTGTTTCGTGCTTCCCCATTTAAGGGTTCTTCTCTGTCCGCGGCGTGCGGCGAACGAGAGGTTTTCGGCAATTTCCATATCGGCTGCGGTTCCCATCAAAGGATCCTGGAATACACGACCGATGAATTTTGCGCGTTTGTGCTCGGGAAGGAGCGCGATTTCTCTCTGGTTGAGGACAATATGTCCGCAATCAGGCGGATATACACCGGCGATCAGGTTCAGCAAAGTGGATTTGCCGGCGCCGTTGCCGCCGATGACGGTGATGAAGTCGCCGTCTTCGATCGTCAGGTTGAGATCGTTCAGCGCTTTCTTTTCATTGACGGTGCCTTTATTGAAGGTCTTGGATACGTGGGAGATTTTAAGCATTAGAATTTCTCCTCCACACTTTCGACTGCTTCAGTCAGCTTCTTATATGCCGATTTCTGGCTGGAATGTTCAAGCAGAACCGGGATGCTCAAAGCGATGGCAACAAGCAGTGCGGTAAACAGTTTCAAGTTGTCCGGGTTGAGACCAAGCTGCAGAACAACCGAGACAATGATGCGGTACAGAATGCTTCCGACCACGATGGAAATCAGACGACGAAGGTATCCGCCTTTGCGTCCGAAGATGGTTTCGCCGATAACAATGGAAGCGAGAGCCATAACGATAGCGCCGATACCCATTTTGACATCGGCATATCCCTGCTGCTGGCAGACCAGCGCGCCGGACATGGCGATCAGACCATTGGAAAGCATAAGCGCAACCATGGTTGTCATGTTTGTGGACACGCCGTTGGCGCGAACCATGTTGGCGTTGTTTCCTGTTGCGCGAATGGATGCGCCAAGTTCAGTACCGAAGAACCAGTAGCTCAGCGCGATCACAAGAATCACAAACAGAACGCCGATGCAGATAACGGACAGATAGTTGGGTGTAATCCATCCAAGATTTGGCAGAACGTCTGTCAGATTGGAGAACATTGTTCCGCTGTTGAGCAGAGGAATATTGGATTTGCCCATGATCATCAGGTTGATCGAATACAGACCGATCTGGGACAGGATACCAGCCAGGATCGGCGGGATTTTGCAGACCGTATTGAAGAAGCCGGTGACTGCGCCGGCGGCAAAGCCGGAAAGCAGCGCGACAAATACAGTCACATAGGGATTGACGCCCATCATGATGAGCGCCGCGCTGACCGCTGCGCCAGTCGCGAACGAACCGTCGACAGTCAGGTCGGCGAAGTCAAGCAGACGGAAGGTAATGTATACGCCAAGAGCCATGATGCCCCAGAGGATACCCTGGCCGATAGCTCCTTCCAAAGAAAAGAGGAGGGCCATTACTCCTCCTCACCAATTACCACGCCGCGATCGATTACAGACTCGGGGAGGTTCAGATTCAGTTTTTCAGCTGTTTCGGGATTGTATGTCAGTGTGC
>CAOKFJ010000057.1 GCA_948467695.1 uncultured Allobaculum sp.
TCTTGGCAAAACGGTAGGTTGTGGATTCCATCGGAGTTCCGTAAAGGGAGAAGTCGATGTTGTTCTGTGCTTTCCATTTCGCGCAGGCTGCATTGAGGTATTCCATGATGCGCTTGCCGAATTTGGTGCCGACCGGATCGGTGTGGGAGACACCGGTCATGTACCATACGGCTTCCGACAGACCGGCATAGCCAAGAGAAATGGTGGAGTAGCCGCCGAAGAGAAGCTTGTTGATGGTTTCGCCTTTTTCCAGACGGGCGAGCGCGCCGTTCTGCCAGAGAATCGGAGCGACATCGCTCGGTGTATCGAGCAGGCGGTTGTGACGGATCATCAGCGCGCGGTAGCACAGGTCGAGACGTTCGTCGAAAATGCGCCAGAACTCTTTCTCATCGCCTTTGGACGAGCAGGCGATGTCAACAAGGTTGATGGTGACAACACCCTGGTTGAAGCGTCCGTAGTACTGCGGTTTGCCCTCGGCATTGACATAGGGAGTCAGGAAGGAGCGGCAGCCCATAGCGGGGTAGCAGTGTCCTTCGCCGTTGACGTCGACTTTGAGCTTGAGCATCATTTTTTCCGAAATGTAGTCGGGAACCATGCGCTTGGCTGTGCATTTTGCGGCAAGCTGTGTCAGGTAGTAGTACTTGCTGTCGGGATGAATGTTGTCTTCTTCGAGAACGTAGATGAGTTTCGGGAAGGCGGGAGTGATGTAGTGGCCTTTCTCGTTCTTGACGCCGAGGATTCTCTGTTTGAGAACGGCTTCGATGATCGAGGCGAGGTCTTTTTTGGTCTGGGCATCTTCCACTTCGTTGAGGTACATGAAGACAGTGATGAAGGGAGCCTGGCCATTTGTGGTCATCAGTGTGATGACCTGATACTGAATGGTCTGTACGCCCTTTTCAATTTCTTTCTGTACACGCATTTCAGCGATTTCGTTGACGGTGTTTTCGTCAGTGGGCAGTCCGAGAGAATCCAGCTCTTCGCGAACTTCTCTGCGGGCTTTTTCACGGCTGATCTGCACGAACGGTGCAAGGTGCGAGAGAGTGATCGACTGTCCGCCGTACTGGGAGCTGGCAACCTGAGCGATAATCTGTGTCGCGATGTTGCATGCGGTCGAGAAACTGTGCGGTTTTTCGATCATGGTCTCGGAGATGACGGTTCCGTTCTGGAGCATGTCCTCCAGATTGACCAGACAGCAGTTGTGCATGTGCTGGGCGAAGTAGTCGGAATCGTGGAAATGGATCAGACCATTGTCGTGAGCTTCCATGATGTCGTGGGGCAGCAGGAAGCGGCGGGTGATGTCTTTGGACACTTCACCGGCCATGTAGTCGCGCTGAACGGAGTTGACTAACGGGTTTTATAGCGATAGGTAAGACTTTGAGGCGATCTCCGTCTTTTCCCCCGCTTCGCACCGTGCATGCGGCTTTCACCGCACACGGCGTTCCATCGGCGTTGATGCGCTTGACTATGCAAAATGCAGGCACCGCATCAGGCGGTATGCGCTGCGAAATTTTATGCAGGGCTTTATCCTTTCTTCGCCATATGGCGGGGCAGGCGCTTTGCATATTCAATTTCCGCAGAATGCAGAACAAGGCATCGCTGTCGACTTGAGGTCATCACTGGCTCTTCCATTACAGAAGAGATAAACGCTGCGGCCTCGGCTTTTGGGCAGCAGTTCAACGGCTTATTGTTCTTCGTCCGTTTCCCTCGGGCTGCTGCTTTTCTGTGTTCCCAGTTTTCTATCCGTGCATGCAGACGTAGGTCTTCACTATGGACCTGCCGGACTGATCAGACCCGCCATCCCGTAAAGCCTGAGCTTTGGGGGATTTCGTCTGATACGGGTGTTCATACAAACAATTCTTACTAACCCGCACCGGCGCACATGATCGTGCTGCGCATTTCTGCGCCGGAAACTGTAGATCCGTACATTCGTGAATTCGTCAGTACCCTCGGGTACATTCTGACCATATCTGCTTTATGGACTCCCGGCCTATGGGCTGCGCTTCCATCAGGAAGGTTTCGGCTCTAAAACGAGCTGCGGCAGCTGTCGGCCGTCTTTACCGGGCTTCATACATGAGCGTCTCATGCATGCCGGAGATCAGAGAGGATGTTTCGAGGCGTTGCCCTGTCATTCCATCCTTCGAAAACTGAGTTCATCTTCGCGCTATCTGCAAGAGCAGGCGCAGAAGATGTCTCTTGCGCACAAGAGCACGCTCGTAGCGGTAGGTGATGTAGTTTTTGGCTACAGTGTAGAAACCATGACTCATCAGGGCGGCCTCAACCATATCCTGAATTTCTTCTACACCGGCTGCGCGGAGCAGGTTTTCGCATTCTTCGCCGACAAGACCGGAAATGCTGAGGATTTCTTCTTCGGTCATCTGGCCGTGCGTAGTAGCTTTGTTGGCTTTGCGGATCGCATTTTCAATTTTCGAGACATTGAAAATGACTTCTTCTCCGCTTCGCTTGATTACTTTCATTTGCGTGCGTCTCCTTTCTCTGACTGGAAACGCTCAGAACTGAGCGTTTTAAACATAAAATTCCCGCGAACAGGCGGGGACCTGCTAAAAGAGTGAAACTCTGATGGCGGGTTCACGGTCTAGTATAACGGGAAATAAGCGTATCACCTACCACAGATGAACGGACCGTTTTGGCGTGATTCTCTTTCAATTCGTCCGCTCTCGCCGCTTTCTGCATAAACAAACGACCGGATTTTTACCGGATTCAAAAAGCGATCGCTGTGTTTTCGTCACAGATGGCGACACGTATGCCCGAGTTGAGCATTTGTGAAAAGAATCGAAAGCGGTCGTTATGCATTCCCGATATATAGAGCGTCTGGAAGTGCTTTATATATAAGGAAGATTTTGAGTCATGAAGAGAGGCTGAAAAAATCGAGAATTTTTTTGTCCAAGATGGCAACTGTACGAAGATTGGCGGTATGCAAAGCGTCGGAAAAGAGAAAAAGAAATGAAGAAAACCGGCAGGCGTCTTTCTGATGGAAGAGCCTGCCGGTTCGTTTTGTCAGGGTGATGGTTTAGCGTCTCTGGAGCTCGGTGCGCGAATAGATCGCCTGTCCGATAATCTGAACAGGGAGTTCTTCGATTTCCTTAAGCGTGTAGACGCGGGGTTCGACTTCGTCGTTTGCAGCCTGGAGAATCCAGTAGTCTTTTTTCTTGATCAGTCGTTTTACAGTGACTTCCTCCCCGCCGATCAGAAAAATTCCAATGGAACCCGAGGGCAGATCCACGCACTGGCGGATGTAGAGAAGGTCGCCCTCGTGGATATGAGCGCCTTTCATCGAATCGCCGGTGACGCGCAGAAAATAGTCGCCGCGATCGTAGTCTTCTTCCGACACTTTTACATAATCTTCAATGTTTTCGTCGGCAAGCAGGCCGTATCCGGCTTTGACTACACCGAGAACGGGGCGGGTGTACGCAAATTTAGAGACAGCCGACATTTCGTCAAAGTTGACGTGAAGCATGTCGCTGAGCTTTTCGAGCGTCTCCTGGGAGATTTTTCGAATTTTGCCGCTGCACCAGCGGGAAACCGTGGAACGGGTTACGCCGCAATAGTCCGCAATGTAGTCGTTAGTTAAATTGTTCTGGCGTTTAAATTCGTTGAGCATCTGGGAAATATTCGGTTTCATGGCTTTAGTATACCATGACAAAAGCAAAATGCATGTTTCAAGCGCAAATTTTATGCGAAACAATTTGTTATGAGAAGCGTAAAAAGTGCGCGATATAGTTGAAGAGGATGACGAATATTCCTATACTGTGATCATGAAACGCATAATCATTCACAGCGACATCAATCACTGTTACGCACAAATTGAGGAAATGCTTCGCCCGCAGCTGCGAAATGTGCCTATGGCGGTGGGCGGAAGCGAGGAAAAGCGCAACGGAATCATCCTGGCCAAAAACGATCTCGCAAAAGCGGCGCACGTCAAGACCGGCGAATCGCTGCGCGAAGCGAAGCGCAAGTGTCCCGAGCTTGTCATCGTGCATCCCGATTATGATGCGTACGTGTACTACACCGAAAAAATCAAGGATATTTACCGCAAATACACTGATCGGGTGGAATCGTTCGGTCTGGACGAGGCGTGGATTGATGTCACGCATTCGCAAAGACTGTTTGGAGACGGCGTTGAGCTGGCCAAACGCATTCAGGACGAAGTGTACGAAACCTTTGGCATCACGGTCAGCATGGGCGTCTCGTTCAACAAGATTTTCGCCAAGCTGGCCAGCGACCTGCTCAAGCACAAAGGCTTTGTGGTCATACGCGAGGAAGAGTATCGCGAAAAGATATGTCCTCTTCCCGTCGAGGACCTTCTGATGGTCGGCTCAAGAACGCGCAAAAAGCTCAATGAGATGCGCATCTTTACCATCGGCGACCTGGCGGCGGCCGATCCCGATCGTCTGCAAAGGCGTTTCGGCATAATGGGCGTGCTTTTGTGGAGCTATGCCAACGGACAGGATGAAAGCGAGGTGCATGAAGTCGGCTACACCAGACCCGCCAAATCCATCGGCAACTCCAAAACGGTCGTGCATGACATTACAAGCATGGCCCAGCTGCGCGAGGTGTTTCGCGTTTTGAGCGAATCGATCGCGGCAAGACTGCGCATGGATCATCTCAAGTGCGGCAGAGTGAGCATCACCGTGCGCTCGACCGAACTCAAAAGCCGTTCGGTGCAGCACAAGCTGATGTTTTTCACCGATCTGGCCAAAGACATTCTCGAAGCGGCGATGCAGCTTGCCGCCTCGCTGAAAATGGAGGAAATCTCTTTGCGCTCGGTCGGCATTCAGGTCACGGATCTGAGCAGCCAGATTCGTTTTGACCAGACGGATCTGTTTGGAAATCTCAATGATGTGGACAGACAGCGGCGTATGGAGCAGGTGCTGTACGACATACGCATTCGCTACGGTTATGATTCATGCCGCATGGCGTCGAGTCAGGTGGATGGCGAACTGACCGATTTTGATCCGCTTGGTGTGCTTCATCAGGTGCACCCGATCGGCGCGCTCGATGGACCGATCAAGATATGAGGTGATGTATGAAATACTACAAATACTATGTCGATGTGATTACGCTCATTTTTGAAGACGGAAGGCTGCAGCCGCTGTTTGTATGCTGGGATGACGGACGCTACAAGGTTGACCGCATCCTTTCCGTGCGCGAGATGTATTCCAAAGCCGGCGGATGCGGCATCTGCTATCTGTGCAGCATGCAGGGACAGATGCGAAAGCTGTTCTGGGAGAGAAACCGCTGGTTTCTTGAATCGGAAATCTTCGTGCCCTCCCACATCGATCCTCCAATCGAAAAGCCGAAAGATTCTCTGGCAAAAAAGACCTGAAACGGTGCGTGCCGCTTTGACTTTTTTCATCGCCCAGGCGCCTGCGGAATGACTTGTTTGAAAATCTATTTGGCAAAAAGGCGGATCTTCGATCGGACAGCGCATGCTGCCGTTTTTGAAGATCCGCCTTTTTCAGTTGTGAAAGCGTATACGGAAAAAGTATCGTTTTCTGCTTTTTGTAAAGGAAAAGCGGAGCGCGTCATCCGGTTTTCTCTCTTTCATGCGCCCATCTTGCGATGCCTTTGTTTTGAAAGTGGATTTTCATCGCGCGCGTCGACGGTTGGTCTTTGGAAAGACAGGGAAAATAGTATAAAGTATCGAAGAAAAGACAGGGAATTGTCCAAATATGCAAGTCTACTGGCTGTGCCTGTACAGTTTCCGCTTTGTAGAAGAGGAGGATCTTTACCAACTATGGCTAAGAGAATTATCCAGGTTGAAGAACGGGTGCCGGGCAAGCTGCTTTTTCCGCTTTCCCTCCAGCATCTGTTCGCGATGTTCGGCGCGACAGTTCTCGTTCCGTTCATCTTCAATATGAACCCGGCGATTGTTCTGTTTATGAACGGTGTCGGCACATTGCTTTATATTGCGATTACCAAAGGAAAAGCGCCTGCCTTCCTTGGCAGCTCGTTCGCATTCCTCGGCCCGGCTGGCATCGTTATTGCCAAATGGGGCTTCCCGTACGCGCTTGGCGGCTTTGTCGCTGTCGGCTTTCTGGGATGCATCGTCGCGCTGATTATTAAAAAATTCGGCACGAAATGGATTGACGTTGTCCTTCCCCCGGCCGCAATGGGACCGGTTGTTGCTTTGATCGGACTGGAACTGGCAGGAAGCGCCGCAAACACAGCCGGCCTTCTGGGCGATGCCATTTCCATGAACAACGTCATCATTTTCGCGGTGACACTTGGCGTAGCCGTAATCGGCAACGTCTGCTTCCGCAAGTTCTTTGCGATTATCCCGATTCTGATTGCGGTTGTCGCCGGCTATGTGACAGCTCTCTGCCTTGGCGTGGTTGATTTTGCGCCGGTTCTTTCCGCAAGCTTCTTCCAGATGCCTAACTTCCAACTGCCCAAGTTCTCAATGGGCGCGATCCTGACAATGCTTCCGGTACTGCTCGTTATCACTTCCGAGCATGTGGGCCACCAGATCGTAACCAGCCAGATCGTTGGACGCGACCTGATCAAGGATCCGGGTCTTGACCGCACAATTTTCGCGGACAACTTCTCGACCATGATCTCCGGTTTTGTCGGATCCGTTCCTACAACGACCTACGGCGAAATCATCGGCGTTATGGCGCTGACAGGCGTATATTCCGTATACGTTATCGGCGGAGCTGCTGTGCTCTCGATCCTCTGCGCCTTTATCGGACCGCTCTGCGCGTTGATTCAGTCGATTCCCTCCGCGGTTATCGGCGGTATTTCGTTCCTGCTTTACGGCATGATCGGCGTTTCGGGTCTGCGCATTCTCATTGATGAAAAAGTCGACTACTCCAATACCGTCAACATGATCCTGACTTCCGTAGTCTTTGTTGTCGGTCTGTCCGGCATCACCATTACCATGGGCGATGTATCTCTTTCCGGAATGGTTCTTGCCGCAATGACCGGCATCTGCCTGTCTTTGCTGTTCTTCATTTTCGGCAAGCTCAACCTGCTCAATGAAAGCTCGAGAGAGCCGCTTGATGAAATGAAAGTCATGGAAGAAAACATCGAAGCCGAGCGCAAAGCCGGCACTGTGCACGAAACCAATTACGAGGAAATGCTCTAGTCCATTTCTTGTCCAGAACAGATTGCACTGTGAATGTCTTCATCGCAGGAAAAACTGAATTCTCACGAAGCTGCCGCCGCATACGCAAGAGTGCGCACGGCAGCTTTTTTCATTTTTCTGCCTGAACTGAATGTGCAACGGTGCAGGGGAGATGTCTCTTTTCGGTCATGATAGAAGAGCGTCCGGCAAAAAATGAAACAATACGAGTATGAACAACCATGCAAAAATGATGATGACAGGCATGACGATGGAAGAGCGTTTTGAAACCGGCGCCGCGCTGGTGTTTCTTGTCGCCGGTATCGCGTGTCTGTGCTTTCCGGCGATCAGCGCTGAGGGTGTATTTCTGTTTGCGGCGGGACTTTCGAGCCTTTCCGCTCTCCTGCTTCTGTACGAGGGCTTTCGATACAGACGTCTGATGGATCTGCTTAAAGCGGCAGCAATTCTGATTCTTGCCGTTCTGTTCTGGAGCGTACGCGCCATTGGCGTCGAGATTGTCTGCCTGATTTTCGCGCTGTATCTGTTTGGAACAAGTCTCATTCTTCTTGTTGAAGGCTTGATGGATCTGAAAGAAAAATCCAGATCCGGATGGAGCTTTGTCGCTCTTGCCATTGTGTACGCTCTGCTTGGGGGCGGCGCGCTGTATCTGTACCATCATGATCCGACGCTTGCCGGCCGGTTTGCGGGCGCATATCTGATGGTGCAGGCGCTGCAGATGATGGTGGAACTGTTTGTGTTCCGTCATCACAAAGGTTCGCGTTCCTGGTCCTTTCGCTACTGGAGTTCGCTGCCGGTATATCTTGTCGCGATTGCGCCAAGTCTGCTTCTGCGAGTATTTGAACGCAGACCGAAAAACGCCGCGCTCTTTGATTCGCGCACGCCGAAAAACGATGAAACGGTGAATCTGCGGGTGTTTGTGCATTCGGGTCTTCATGGCGACCAGCAGTTCGGTCACATGACTTTTGCCTACAAGGGGATCATGTTTTCCTATGGCAACTACGACAAATCGTCCGAAAAGCTGTTTCGCACGTTCGGTCCGGGCATTCTGTTTACCGTGCCCGCAGATATTTACGTCAACAACTGCTGTGTCTATGAAAAATCCGAACTGTTCGAATATGGCCTTCATTTAAGCGAAGCGCAGGAAGAAAAGCTTGTATCGCTGCTGCACCAGATTTTCGCCTCGGCCTACCGCTGGTGCTGTCCGCTTTTTGAACAGATGCCTGATCCTGCACGCTTCAAAAAATTCGAAGACGACTATTCGTGCCGTCTGGCCTGGCGCACGGGAGCGAAGTTTTACAAGTTCCATACAGGCGTGTGGAAAACGTACTGGGTATTTGGACGCAACTGCTCGCTGTTCGCTTCCGAACTGCTGCATCAGATCGATGATCAGATTCACATACCGCGCGGCATCAACACACCGGGCGAATATTTCGAGTACTTCAGCGAGGCGTATCAGGATCCCGAGAGCAATGTCATCACACAGTCCTGGCATTCCGCAACCCATCCCGAAACGCTCTTTCCCGCAGCACTGTAATTCAAAAACGCATATAAACAGTTGGTAAAAATCGCGAAAAACGCGACATCACCTTTGAAGAACCTGTCCGACCCCATTGAGGAGGCAGACTTGCTTCACGCACACTGCTGTACGTTTACTCGCTA
>CAOKFJ010000058.1 GCA_948467695.1 uncultured Allobaculum sp.
TGATTGTCGGTCGGCCCGCAAGCTGTATATACACCAAAGCGACCGGCAGAAAATATCCTGCTCCCCGCTTCACTGTGTACGGAGATTTTAAAAAGGGACTTCAGAAAGAAGAAGAAATCGCCGAGGCTGACGCTGTCGGTCAGGCGTAATTCAAAGGAGTTTACTCATGATTTTTGCCTCCACTCATTCGCCTGAAAGCCAGGGCATTCTCGAAGACGGCATCCGAAAGGCACTTGCATGGGCTGCGTCCACAGATATGGCAGCTCTTGAAACAGGTCCTCATACGATTGACGGCGACGATCTGTTCGTCAACGTGATCGAATACACAACCAAAAACCCGGAAGAACGTTTCTGGGAAGCGCATAAAGAGTATCTGGATCTGCATTTCCCGATTCGCGGAGAAGAACAGATCGATCTAGCCCTGCTTGAAGATCTGAAAGCCGGCGACTATGACGCCAGCCAGGATTTTCAGGCAGCACAGGGTGAAAAACGCGCATCTGTCGTGCTTAAACCCGGCGACTTCCTCGTGTGCTATCCGCAGGATGTTCATCGCACAGCTGTTGCGGTAAACGGACAGCCTGAAACGATCAAAAAAGCGGTATTCAAAATCCGCATCGCCTAAGCGGCACTCTCGCAATACAACACCAGGCTCTGGCGAAAGCTGGAGCCTTTGTTTTTGAAGCCCGCAAATTTAAGCCCCTTCGGGTTGAAAGAAGCATCTGCCTTTGGCGTTCCGGTTTGAACAGACACCATAAAAGTGCATGCATTGATGACTTTAACAAGGCGGATGAGCGGCATTGAAGAAATAGTGGATACCAACAGGATAAGGAGACTACATGAATCAGTTTATTGTGATCGATATCGGCGGGACCGCCATCAAATACGGCATTGCCAATGCCGATGGCTCTTTACTCAAGAGCGAACAGACACCTACGGAAGCATTCAAGGGAGGCAAGGCTCTGGCAGACAAAGTGCGCGGGCTTTGCGAAATGCTGATTAAAGAAGCACCCGATGCTAAAGGAATCGCAATTTCCTCGGCAGGCGTGATTGATCCGGAAAAGGCAAGCGTGCTGCATGCGTCGGACGCGATCCCCGGCTATAAAGGCGTATCCTTTCGCGAAACGCTTCGATCGTTCAATCTTCCCGTCGAAGCCGAAAATGACGTCAACTGCGCAGGGCTTGCAGAAGCGCTGCATGGCGCGGGAAAAGGAAGCCGATCGATGCTGATGCTGACGATCGGCACCGGCATCGGCGGATGCTTCGTCAATGAAAGCACGCTTTTGGGCGGCTCGTGCTGCTGCGCATGCGAAGTGGGGTATCTGCCGCTTGAAGGCGGCGCGTTTCAGGATCTGGCTTCGACAACCGCGCTCGTCAAAGATGTCGCCGCACGCAAAGGGGAGCCTTTTGAAGAGTGGAACGGAAGACGGATTTTCGAAGGTGCTGCTGCTGGAGATGCGGATTGCGTGGATGCGATCAACAGACTGTGCTCGGTTTTAGGAAAAGGCATCGCCGCGCTGTGTTTTGTCCTTAATCCTGAGTGCGTTGTTCTTGGCGGCGGCATTATGGCGCAGGAAAAAGCGCTTCGTCCGGGTATCGAAGCGTCTTTTGCCGAAAACTCCATTCCTCTGATTGCCGAAAACACGACCATTGCTTTTGCGCAGAACCAGAACGAAGCCGGTATGAAAGGAGCGCTCGTGCATTTTCTCTCAAAGCATCCGCAACTGAATGCCTGATCTCTTTTATAATGGTAAGGACGATACTTGCAGTGAACGCTTTGCAAAAGGGTGCAGAGGCGTTCTGAGAATTCGGACATCACGAGCTGATGTCTATAAGAGAACGCATCATTCGATTGCAGGTGAAAGAAAAGAGGGAACAGCCGTGAAACAGCGCAAAGAGGAGTTTGGTCAAAGTCTATCCACGATGGGAGATCTCACCCAGCACTATCGGGAGAAATCCGCCCTGCCGCTGATCGAATCGGCGTATGACGGCATGACGCATACCGAGAAAATGGTCGCGCGTTATTTTCTCGAAGAAAATGAACTCCCGGATCTTTCGCTTAAAGCGGTTGCCGGCAAGCTCTGCGTTTCGGAAGCGACGCTTGTGCGCTTCGCGAAAAAATGCGGGTTTAAAGGATATCGCGAGTTTATCTTTCAGTACGAAAAAGGACTCATCGCCAAAAAGCCGACGGAAAACATCGCGCTTTCGTCTTTGCAGGTGCTCAACGCCTATCAGGATCTGCTGACCAAGTCCTATTCGCTGATCAGCGAAGAACAGATCTGCCGCGTGGCGGATATGCTCACAAAAGCCAAGCGGGTCTATGTCGGCGGCATCGGCTCTTCCGGCTATGCGGCAAGAGAAATGGCGTACCGCTTCATGCGGGTCGGTGTGGGCATTGAAGCCTATGACGATGTCGACATGATGCGGATGATCGCCGTATTCCGCTCGCCCGATGATCTTGTCATCGGTCTGTCGCTTTCCGGAGTTCGCAAAGAACTGCTTGAATACATGCAGATGTCCAAGGAAAAGGGCGCGAAAACCATGCTGATCACGTCGAATCATCACAGCGAACTGCACGAATTCATCGATGAAACCGTGCTGGTGCCCTCGCTGGTTCACCTCAATCACGGGAATCTGATTTCTCCGCAGTTTCCGCTGCTGGTCATGATCGATATTCTCTACGCGGCGTACATGCGACAGAACCGCCGCGAGAAACAGACACTGCATGGACTGACGCTTGATGCGATTGAAAAAAGAAATAAAGACGACAGCCTTTCTGATGAAGAACGCTGAAAAAACGGTCGATGAAAATCGATAGGTAAGGATAGATAGTATGGACAATACAAAAACACTTCGCATTTTGTGCTTTGGCGATTCGAATACCTGGGGCTATAACCCCGCAGACAGCACACGCCTGCCTGGACGCTGGACAAGACAGCTTGAATGGAAAGGTGAAGAGACGCTGGAGGTTGTTGAAGAAGGCCTCAACAGCCGCAATGCCGTAGCGCTTGATGAATACGCGCCGGAAAAATGCGGAATCCACTCCTTCAAGATGATGCTTCAAAGTCATAAACCGCTTGATGCAGTGGTGCTGATGCTTGGCACGAATGATCTCAAATCCCACTACTGCAACACCGCCAACAATATCGCCAACGGTATTCGCGAGTATGTGCGTCTGATGTTCAATCCCACGCTTTTTGAAGGCACAACAACGCCCAAACTGCTTGTGGTTTCTCCCATTCATCTTGGCGACACGCTGCCAGAATTGCAGGGAGAGGGCGGAGGCTTTGACGAGCGCTCCGTCAGACAGTCTCATCTGCTGGCCGAGTGGATCGAGAACACGATCGCGCCCTATATGAAAGACGGACAGGTGTTCTTCATGGACGCTTCGAAATACGCGAAGCCTTCCGCTATTGACGGGCTTCATATGGATGCAGACAATCACGCCAGACTGGCGCACGCGATTTCAAAGAAGCTTGGCTCAATGCTTGGCTAACTCTGCCGCACACGCGTATTTGACATGATGTGCAGCGGCAGCGCAGAAACGATCGACAACATAAAACAATGAAAAAGCCGGTATATGGTAATCGCTATTGTGCAAGCGAAACAACCATATACCGGCTTTTTTCTGTTCTTTTCATCATGCGGCTTCAATGCGTCGGGCGCTGGCAAGGATCGCGCGTATGGCATCGAATAAAGCCGGGCGTACAACCTCAATTGGAGCGGGTATGCCGTTCACAATGGAGGTGTAGCACACAGATCCAGTCAGCTCGAGAATCATGAAGTACACCATTTTCGGATCGGCGTAGTAAATGCCGGCACTTATGGCGTGCTGCTCGAAGCGGGCGGATACATCGAGATCGCTGTCTTCGAGTGTGCTGTGCAGCTGCTTGTGGAACGCGCCCCACGAGAGGTTGCGGCGAATGAGACGCAGAAGCAGAGGATTTTCGCAGAGCTGATTGAGGATCTGCGAAATCATGAAAATGATGGCATCGTCAAATGCGCGGATATCGTTTTTGTCGAGTTCCGCTTGCGCGTTTTGCAGGATGCGTCTGGATTCTCTGGCGATGAGATAGTCGCGTATTTCGTATTTGTCTTTGAAGAACAGATAGAACGTGCCTTTGGCGACACCCGCTTTCGATGTGATGTCCGAAATGGACACATCCTGCAAGTCGTTGGACGTCAGAAGGGAGAGGGCGGCGGAAAGCAGACTGTTCTTTTTGTGCAGTTTGTTCTGCTGGGCTTTGCTTGGCATGCCTACAGTATATACTCTTTTCTTCCAAAAATGACCGAGATTCAATTTTAGACAATTTATGGATTTTGACCATTAGAAATACGGGTGAATAAATTGACCATTGGTCAATTTCTGCATAAACTTTGGCGTGTGAAAGGAAGTTCATCAAAAAACAGGTAATCACAGATATGGAAAAATGTTCACAGTTTATTGTTAAACATCGAAATTTGATTCTGTTGATTGCGACGATTCTTCTGATTCCTTCGTTCATCGGGTACATGAACACCAGGGTAAACTACGATATCCTGACCTACCTGCCCAAGGACTCACCTTCGATTGTTGCCCAGAATCACCTCAATGACGATTTCAATCTTGCCGGTACGGCAATGATCGTTGTTGACGACATGCCGGAAAAGGATGTCGCATCGCTCGAAGAGCAGATCGCGCAGATTGACGGTGTCGACAAGACACTCTGGAGAAGCGATGTTGTCGATCTCTCCATTCCGCCCGAAGCCCTGCCTTCCGCATTGAAGGATGCGCTGTACGCGGATGGTTCGACGATGATGATCGTCACCTTCAAAGATGTCGCTGCCAGCGACTCGACCATGAACGCGATCGAGCAGATCAAAAAACTCTGCAATGACAACGTGCATGTCGCCGGATTCTCCGCCATCACCGCGGATACCAAAGCGATGATCGATACAGAAACCCCGATTTATACAGCGGTTGCGGTCGCTCTGGTGCTTGTGGTTCTCGCGCTGGGACTGAAGTCCTGGCTTGCGCCGGTCATCTTCATTGTCGGCATGATTTATCCGATTCTCTACAACATGGGAACCAATATTTTCCTTGGAGAAATCTCCTACGTCACCAAAGCGCTGAGCATGATTCTGCTGCTGGCGGTGTCCATGGACTACTCCATCTTCCTTCTCCACCGCTATCAGGAGGAGAAAGGCAAAGGCGATTCGAAAGAAGACGCCATGGCGCGCGCCATTCATGCCACATGGCTGTCCATCACCAGCTCGTCGATTACGACAATCGCCGGATTCCTTGCGCTGCTCGTCATGCAGCTTACGCTTGGACGCGATATCGGTATCGTCATGGCAAAAGGCGTTCTGTTCGCCGTGCTGTGCACGATTCTGATTCTGCCTTCGCTTCTTATGTTCTTCGACCCGTGGATTGAAAAATACCAGCATCCGGTTCTCATCCGTCCGCTGCCGAAATTCTCCGCCTGGGTCAGCAAGCATCACAAAGCGATTCTTGTGGTGTTCGCTCTTCTTTTTGTCCCCGCGCTCTACTGCAACGCCAATACCGCGCAGTATTACGATCTTGCCGCTTCGCTGCCGCAGGATCTGCCCAGCGTGCAGGGAACAAACGAATTGAAAGACAAATTTGATATGACCACCTCGCACTTCATCATGGTTGACGAAAACCTTTCGCCCTCGAAATCAAAAGCCATGATCGACGAGATGGAAAAACTTGACGGCATTACCAGCGTCATTGCCTATGAAAAATTCGTCGGTCCGATGATTCCGAGCGAACTCGAACCGAAAGCCATTAAGGATGTTCTCCAGCAGGGCGGTCACAAACTGATTCTGGTCAACACATCCTATCGTTCAGCGACAGACGAGCTGAACAAGCAGATTGAAGATCTGTACGCGATCGGTCAGAAATACGATCCCGAAGTTATGATCGCCGGTGAAGGAAACATGACCAAGGATCTGATCAAAGTCACCAACATCGACTTCCAGATGGTCAACATTGTTTCTGTAATCGCCATCTTCATCATCATTGCCCTCACCTTTAAATCGTTCATGCTTCCGGTACTGCTCGTGCTGTGCATTGAGTTCGCGATTTTCGTCAATATGGGTATCCCGTATCTGACCGGAACCGAACTGCCCTTTATCGCCGGTATCGTTATCGGCACCATTCAGCTCGGCGCGTGCATCGACTACGCCATCCTGATGACCAGCCGCTATAAAGAGGAACTCGCCATGGGCAAGACACCTCGAGCGGCGATCATTACCGCGATCAACCAGACGATGCCTTCGATTATCACCTCCGGCATGTCCTTCTTTGCGGCATGCTCCGGCGTAAGCTTCATCGCCAAGATGGATCTGATCAAATCGCTGTGCATGCTTCTTGGACGCGGCGCTCTGATCAGTGTCATCGTCATCCTGACTGTTCTGCCCGGTCTGCTTCTGCTCTTCAACAAGCTCATTGCCAAAACAACCAAAGGCTGGCCAAAAGGCGGAAATGACGACACTGTCGGCAATTCCTATAACCCTGACGATCAGCAGGCGCCGGTGGAAAACGCCGAAGCCACTCTGGCCTAACGCCATGCCGAATATGACGTAAGGCGACGAGCACTGAAGCGAAAGCTTTCAGTTTACGGCATGACTTGATTTCAAACTGCTTCTCATTTCAACTACACAAATTCAGTGCAGCCGTATCGCGTAAGTGCTTGAGACGGCTGGAAAGGAATATGTTTAATGAATAAATCGATCCGAATTCTAGGCGCGACACTGCTGAGCAGTGCCATGGCGCTTGGCGCAATGCCTGCCGGCATCATGGCAAAAGCGGCCAATCCCTATACCGCTTCGCGCTACAGCGATACCGAAATCTCCGGGGATAAAAACACAGATAAATCCGGTGATCATCCGACACAGAAAACCGAGACTGTGTACACCTTCCTCGATGAGAATGGAAACATCAGCCGAACCATCGTATCCGGCTGGCTGCATGACCTCGACGGTCTGCGCAATGTGTCGGAAGATCTGAAACTGGACGATGTGCAGGATGTCAAAGGCGATGCCAAACCCGACGTCAACGGCAGTATCTACACATGGAATGTGGATGGAACCGACTTGTACTATCAGGGCAAGTCGAAAGAAAAACTGCCGATCAACGTCAAAATCACCTATATGCTCGATGGAAAAGAAGTCTCCGGCAAAGAGCTCGCCGGCAAGAGCGGTCATCTGAAAATGATCGTGACCTTTACCAACGAGAAAAAGAAAACCGTCAATCTCGACGGCAAAGAGATCGTCATCCATCCCCTGTTCGCGGCAGGCGGTCTGATGGAACTCAATCATGATGTGTTCTCCAATATCCAGTGCGATGATGGAAAAACCATGAATGACGGCGACAAGGAATTTCTGATGTTCGCCGCTCTGCCCGGACTCAAGGACACCATGGACAGCGCCGGTCTGCCGGAAGTGACTGACAAACTTGGCGCAAGCGACAGCGTTGTCATCGAAGCCGATGTCAAAGACTTCAAAGCCCCGGAAATGTATCTGGGCGCGACCAATGAAATTCAGCTCGATGAACTCGGCAATTTCGATGATATGAGCGATTTGAGCGCAAAACTTCAGCCTCTGTTTGACGGAGCTGCCCAGCTTGTAGCCGGCTCATCCAAACTTGCGGATGGTACAGGCGAACTGCTTAATGGTACAAAGAGTCTTAACGATGGACTTGGACAGCTCAAAGACGGCGCGGCGAAACTGGAAGATGGTTCGGCGCAGCTCGTTGATGGTACAAATCAGGCTGGCGATGGTACAGGAAAACTTGCCGATGGAGCAAAAACACTGTTTGAAGGCACCAGCCAGCTTAAAGACGGTTCGGCCAGTCTGCTTGCGGGTACAGGAAAACTGGAAGAGGGCGTCAAAGCCACACACGCTGGCATGAACAAACTTAACCAGGGCAGCGGCGATCTGAGCAATGGCACCGCCCAGCTTGAAGCGGGAACAAAGGATCTGCATGAAGGCACATCCAAACTCAAAGAAAACATCAATGAAATGACCGGACCGGACGGCAAGCTCACTCAGCTTGGCAATTCCTTCCTCGCGCTCAACAATGGCGCAAAATCCCTTTCCGGTGGTATCGATGAATTCACTGCCGCAGCGATTGAACACACGGCGCAGATCAGTCAGGGCGCGAATGGATTCAATACCCAGTTCCAGGACGGCGCGAAGAAACTCAGCGACGGACTGACACAAAGCGCGGATGGCGCAAAACAGCTGGCAACCGGACTTGGCGCGCTGAACAGCAAAGTCAAAGCCATTGATCCGGCGACGATCGCCGAGCTGCAGAAGCAGATTGACCAGACCGTGCAGGCGCTGCAGGGACAGAAAACCATTGTGGACAACGATCTGACCACACTGACCACAATGAAAAGCCAGCTCGAAACAGCCGGCACACAGATTGGTCAGCTGTCCGCAGATGTCGCAAACTCCGCAAAAGCGATCAACACTGGTCTGGAAACCGTCCAGTCTCAGATCGCGGATGCCAACCAGAAGATCGCCGCGCGAAATACCCAGCTTACGCAGGCAGCCCCTGCCAAGAGCCAGGCTGAGGATATGCTTGGCAAAGCCAAAGCCTCCAATGCCTCTGCCGTAAGCGAAGCAGCAGCGGCGCAGTCGCAGATTGAAGCCGCGCGTCAGGCAATCGCGGCTGCCAGCGCGAATGCCGATGAACAGACTAAAGCAGCCCTTGCCGCC
>CAOKFJ010000059.1 GCA_948467695.1 uncultured Allobaculum sp.
CCAAAGAAAATCACCGAACGATTGACCTTGTTGTGATCGTGATGAGAAATCATGGCCTGAATGAACATGGAGGCGCAGACGGCAACACAATAGGTTCCAAAGCACACACGAATGATCCATTCTGGAAGAAGCGTGTTGAACATCAGAAAAATGCCGAACGCGAGCGCTCCAACGCCATACAGGATTTTTGCCCGTCCTGTCCTGCCGTGAAGGATAAACAGAATGATATTAAACAGTCCGTAGACCACCAGCGAAACAACGGACAGATTCAAAACGGCGGTGTACAGAAACGCGGGAAGAAACAGGCACGTGACACCAAGGACCATCAGCAGGAAAACAACAATCCAGCCGAAAATCTGCTCTCCCTGCTCCAGATGAAACTGTTTTCTCTCAGGCGTATTGGTCTGCGCCAAATCCGTACGATCAGCGGCATCGGGTTTCGACACAAAGAACACGTCCTTTCTCGATGATCACTTTCGCTTCGTCTTTGGAAATCGAATTGGAGCAGGTGTAGAAATCATGCGTAGTGATCAAAGTCGATTGAAGCGGATAGTCGAAGTCGCGAAGCGTGATGATCGTATCCTCTGCGGCAAAAAACGAAATATGCGGATAGTCGCTGACCATCGAATATTCGCCTTCTTCAAACACGCGCACACGATGATTTTCATCCATCGCGATTGCCTGCGGCACTTTCCATAACATGCAGCGAATATTGGCAAGCGTGTGATCCAGGCGCCCGGAAAGAGCGCCCCACAAAATGATGCGTGAATAGCCCATTTCTCTTGCTTTGAGCAGCGCGAGTTCCGAATCGGTTTCGTTTTTGGCGACCGGATGACGGTATACGGGATACGGTTTGTCATCGCCCACGGGGGCGCTGTCAAAATCGCCGATCGCAAAAAGAGGCGTGATGCCGGCGTTTTCGAGAATCAGGCATCCGGCATCAATGCCGATCCAGTCGCAGTTGTCGATTGCCGGCAGACTTTTCGCAATCGGGCAGACCAGAACGGCGGTATCGTGCTGTTTTAGCACAGAGACTCCACGGCTTCAACGATATCGCGCTTGAAGACGTAGCTTCCGGCAACGAGCGTATCAACGCCGTTCGCTTTAGCTTCTTTAGCGGTCTTGTCGTTGATGCCGCCATCGATTTCAATGCGGCATTTAGGGTTGCGCTCATCGCGCGCTTTGGCAAAAGCGCGTGTTTTCGAGAGGACTTCGGGAATAAAGCTCTGTCCGCCGTATCCCGGATACACGCTCATGACCAGAACCATATCCGCATCTTCGACAAGGTGCAGGAATGGTTCAGCGGGAGTATCGGGTTTGATTGAGAATCCAGCCTGAACACCCATCGCGTGGATTTTGTCGAGAAGCTCTTTAACGCGTACCGGATCATTATCGAGCGCTTCCGTGTGGAAAACGATCATATCCGCGCCGGCGTCTTTGAACACAGGGGCGAAAAATTCCGGATCGGTGACCATCAGATGGACATCGAGAAACATATCGGTTGATTTGCGAAACTGTTTGAGAATATCGGGTCCAAACGAGAGGTTGGGTACAAAGTGTCCGTCCATTACGTCATAGTGAATCCATTCTGCCTTCGAAGCTTCGAGCGCGCGAAGCTGTTCGAGCATCTTTGTGTAGTCCATCGACAGAACCGACGGAGCGATGATTAACTCAGCCATTGAATACCTTCCTTACATTGATTGGTTGCTGTATGCAGAAAACTGCATCGCGCGATACGTTTGCCGTATCGCAGGTTTGTTTCTCGCAGAAAATGCGAGTCGAGATGCATACATGAATACGCTGCATGTTTTTCCTGTTTGCATTGCGGCGACTGATCATCAGACAGATCAGGAAAATCAAATTGGAAAGATAACTGTTATTTACCGAACAGTTGTCGAATGATTTCAATCAGTATGCATTGCTATCAGTATATGAAATTCTACTCAAAAAAGCACAGGGACGTCTTTAGATATCCTTCTAACAGCACCGTCATTTTGATGAAGATGGCGCTGTCATCGTCTGTGGAGCAGTGACGCTTTTCAAAATCCCCATGCAAAAAGAGTCCGCAGACATTGGCGGACTCTCCAAAATTTCAAATCAGAAATCTGTTTGGTAAGCATAGGAATTCGACTACGTTCGTACTGATCAGTATTTTTTGCGGTTTTTAAACTCGCGCATGATCATGCAGTAGTCTTCGTACAGAGTCGGATTGATGTTTCCGGCTTTGACATTTTCTTTGATGATGCAGTCGGGTTCGTCGACATGAATGCAGTCGGCAAAACGGCAGCCTTCTTCAAGATACGGTTTGAAATCGGCAAGAAGCTCGTCGAGATGCCCGACATCCATACGCGTAAAATCAAGCGATGAGAATCCGGGCGTATCGGCGACAAGACCGCCGGCTACCGGATGAAGCTCGCAATGGCGCGTGGTGTGCTTGCCTCGTCCAAGAGCTTTGGAGATCTCCTGGGTATGGAGCTTGAAGGTGGGATCGAGGCGGTTGAGCAGCGAGCTTTTTCCCGCGCCTGACTGACCGCAAAGAACGGTAATTTTTCCTTCCAGATTCTCGCGCAGTTCATCATCGTTGCTTCCCGGATTGGAATAGAACATGCGATAGCCGGCTTTTCTGTACCAGTCGAGCTCTTTTTCAACCTCTGCGCGCTGTGCGTCGTCAAGCAGATCCGCTTTCGTGATGCAGATGACCGGTTCGATATTGCATAAAACAACCAGAAAAATCAGACGGTTTAACAGACGCGGCGAGAAATCCGGATCTTTCAGACTGGTGACAATCAGAGCCTGATCGACGTTGCACACCGACGGGCGCAGCAGCACGTTGCGGCGCGGCAGAATGGAGTCAATGCGCACGCTGTCTTCGATTTCTTCGAAGTTGACCACATCGCCCACAAGCGGTTTGTCTCCTTTCCGCATACGCCCGCGCGGGTGAGCCATATAAAGGTTTCCCTCGCTGAAAATGGTGTACTGGTTGGAGATGACTTTAATAATTCTTCCCTGTTTCATAGGCGCTAATGATACAGCGTGACGACGCTGTTGCTTCCTTCCTGCGTATAGACGGAGCCGATGGGCGGATCAATGTCGACCACTTTATCCGAGCCGTAGATCGGTTTGAGGATGACCGCGATGCCTTTTTCATTGAGCTCGGCTTTGAGATCTTCGGCATTGCGTCCGATCAGCGACGAATCGATGGTAATCGAGGGATATGCGGTGATTGTAAAGTGAATGGCGCTTTCCCCTGTCGGGTCAATGCGATCGCCCGGAGAGAGTCCCTCCTGCGAAAGAACGATGCCGGGGTTGGTGCCCGCGGTCGGCTGTTCGGTGACGGTATACGGAATCGTCACCCCGTTTTCATTAAATAAGGCAAGTACATCGTCGAGGTACAAGCCGGTGTAGTCGGAAATCAGATAGGTTGGTCCTTTGACAATGGTCAGCGTAATCCGGTCTCCGTCATGAACGAAACATCCGGCGGGAATGCTTGTCGACTGCGCCTGACCAGGCTCGAAGCTGTCAGAGGCGATCGGCCGGATCTCGATCGAGCCGGTTGGAATGCCGGCTTCATTGAGCGCGGCAATCGCCTGCTCCTGACTCATGCCCTCAACGACGGGCACTTCATTCCAGCCAAACCATCCATCGACCGGCGCGATCCCAAATCCCATGACGATCAAAGCGATGACAAGCGCGCCGCCGATCAGTCCCGCGCTCCAGCCAAGAACTTTTTTGATCATCTGTTCTTTGCGCGCGGCAAGATAACCGGCGCTTTTGCGTCCTGGAGCAGCTGACCGGCTTCCATGGTGCACAGCGGTCTGCTTTGCAGGATTCTTTTTCGGGCGCGATGGAGCCGCGCCTTTTTTGCGGACCGCGGGTTTTGGCGCTTCCTTTGTTTTAATGGCTGTGTTCTGGACAGTCTGTGCTTTGGGAAGCTCAAGCGATTTGGTTTTCAGAACAAGCGGTGCAACATTTCTGAAGCGAGGCTGACGGCATTGTTCGAGGGCTTTTAAAAGCTGTCCGGCCGTCTGGAAACGTTCCGAGGGATCTTTGGCAGTCGCTTTGATGACGACTAATTCGGTCGCCGGCGTACCCGGGGCGTTGAAGGGCTGAACAGGCGGCAGAGGATCCTGAAGATGCTTAAGTGCGATTGCCGGGGCGGTCGTGCCGGTAAAAGGAACGCTTCCGCAGAGCAGTTCAAAAAAGACAATGCCCAGCGAATAGATATCCACGCGATGATCCGGCGTCATTCCCGCAGCTGTCTCGGGAGCAAGATAATGCGCCGACCCCATGATCGCGCTGCCGCTTGAATCCATATCATAATCCGAAGCGATGGCGATGCCGAAGTCGGAGATTTTCAGTTCGCCATCGTTTCGCACAAGGATGTTCTGCGGTTTGATGTCGCGGTGAATGATTTTGCGCTCATGCGCCTGCGCGATCGCGCTGGTGAGTTTTTTCATAATCGCGATCGCCACATCCGCATCCATCGGACCATTGGCGGCTATCACTTTTTTCAAAGTCTGTCCAGGAACATATTCCATGACAATGTAGTGAAGCGAAGAGCTTTCTCCAACGTCGTAGATTTCCACGACATTGGGGTGATCGAGTCGTCTGGCGGCAGAGGCTTCGCGAATAAAGCGCACTAGCGTCGCCGGATCTTCGGCAAGCTTCTGGTGCAGAACCTTGATCGCGACCTCGCGGCCGAGGACTTCATCATAGGCGAGATACACATCCGCCATGCCTCCCTGTCCGATCAGGCGGCGAATCTGGTACCTGTTGGCTATCTTACCTGCCATATGCACGTCCCGGCCCGCTGACGATCACCGTGCAGTTGTCATGACCGCCCGCTTCATTGGCAAAATCAATGAGCAGCTGCACTTTTTTCTTCAGAGAAAGCGGACTTTCCAGTGTGCGCGTGATCTTTGCTTCCGGGACATAGCCATGCAGTCCATCGGAACAGATCAGAAGCGCGCTGTAGTCGGATTTTATTTTGTTGACATCGAGGCGGAACACTCTCCATACGCCGACAGCGTTTGTCAGCGCGTTTTTCTTGGCGTGTTCTCTCGCCTCTCTGGCGGTGATTTTGTTTTCGTTGACCAGACGCTGCACATACGAATGATCTTCGCTCATCTGCACCAGTCCGTCATCATAAAGCGCGTAAATGCGCGAATCGCCGGCATTGAAAATGTATGTGCCTTTGGCTGTCAGGAGCACACCGGCGGCTGTTGTTCCCATGCCGCGGTATTTTCTCCACCACATGGAACGCGAGTAAATCGAATCGTTGGCTTCGGTCATCACTTTGCGCAGCCAGTCGTCCGCCTGGTAGTCCTTTTCAAATACCGGAGCGACCTGAAAAGCGTCCTCGACGATGCTGCAGACCATGGCGCTTGCCACTTCTCCGCTTGCTGAACCGCCGATGCCGTCGCATACAAGCAGGATCTGATCGCCGTTGCGGTTTTCGGCAATCAGAAAATTGTCTTCATTGAGATCTCTGGCTTTTCCCTTGTCGGTAGCGCCGAAAACCTCGATCATTCGCCCGCTCCTGCTTTATCGTTCAGTTTGAGCGATTTTTCTTTCTTCATTTCCTTAATGCGAAGCTGACCGCAGGCAGCGTCGATATCGGAGCCGTGTTCCTTGCGGATCGTCACCGAAATCCCCTCTTTTTTGAGCACATCATAGAAACGCATCGCATCAGTTCTGGATGTCGTCTGATAGCCGTGTTCATCCACCGCGTTGTAGGGAATGAGGTTGACGTAGCAGCAGTACGGACGGAGAAGATCAGCCAGTTCATGCGCCTGTTCGAGAGAATCGTTGACGCCTTTAAGCAGAATGTATTCGAAAGTCAGACGACGGTTGTTGAGGGATGTGTAGTATGCCACCGCATCCATCAGCTGATCCATCGAGAAGGCACGGTTGATCGGCATGATCTTCGTGCGCAGTTCATCGTTGGGCGCGTGCAGCGAGATCGCGAGATTGTACTGGTAATGTCCCTCCGCAAACTGACGGATGCGTTCCACCAGTCCGGATGTGGAAATGGTGATATGACGGCTGCCGATCGCAAGTCCTCTGTCATGATTGACAGTTTTGATGAAGTTCATCACGGCATCGTAGTTGTCGAATGGCTCGCCGGTTCCCATAACGACGACATGGGAGAGGCGTTCGCCTTTTTTGTCGAGTTCTTTCTGCACGTGCATTACCTGCGCAGTCATTTCCGCGCTGGTCAGATCTCTCTGCTTTTTGGTCAGACCCGAAGCGCAGAACGTGCAGCCCATATTGCAGCCGACCTGGCTGGATACGCAGATCGAGTTTCCGTAGTCGAAAACCATCATGACGCTTTCAAGAAGCGCGCCATCATGCGTACGGAACAGAAATTTGGTTGTTCCGTCTCGCGACTCCTGCTTGCGTACAAGGGTGAGCGGATTGAAGTAGAAATCCTTTTTCAGCTCTTCGCGTGTTTCTTTGGACAGATTGGTCATCAGATCGAAGTCTTCGACTCTTTCTTTATACAGCCACGCAAAAATCTGCTGGGTACGGAATTTCTTCCATCCTTTGGAAATGCACCAGTCCTCCATCTGTTCGTAACTCATATCGTAAATGCTTCGCATATTCTAACCTCCAGAACGGTGTCTATCATGCCACCGGTATATCACTGCATCAAACGCGTCTTGGCAGATCGATGCACGTTTATCGTTCACTTGCGGCTGATTCCGGCTTGAACCTCTCAAATGCCCTTAGCCGGCACAGCCATTTGTACAGGCGATGCGCTCATCAGGCATACGTTTTTTGCTTGCGCCTTTATCCATCGGCAAAAACCGAAAAATCGCCTTATTACAGTTTAGTCAAAATCTCGAAGAATTTCCATTCATGCAAAAAGCGCCGCCAGAGAGGATCGGCAGCGCCAGTAGATTTTTTCAATTGAACAGCGTGTATCGCGCAGATTAATCCTGCTGATCGTCGATCGACCCTTTGATCAGACGGGCGATGTAGAAGCCTCCGCGCATTGCATCCGGTTCGATGGTGGTGTCGTCATCCAGATAAAATTCGGGGTGCCGGTCAAGAAACGCATCGACCTGCTTTTCGTTTTCCTTGGTATTGAGCGTGCAGGTCGAATACACCAGCGCACCGCCCTGTTTGAGCTGTCCGGCTGCGCAGTCGAGAAGCTCCTTCTGAATATGAGGGAGTTCGTCAAGATCGGATGGTTTGAGATTGACCTTCATATCCGGCTTGCGCGAAAGAATGCCAAGTCCGCTGCAGGGCGCATCGCACAGAACAACATCATAGACAGGATTGGGCTCAAGTTTCGTGCTGTCCGCCTGTTTTGCGCGGATATGGCGCAGGTGCAGACGTTTTGCATCGTTCTGTATGAGTTCAACGCGGTGATCATGCAGATCAAGCGCAGTGATGTCGGCTTTATCGCCGCTCATCTCCGCCATCGCCATCGTTTTTGTGCCAGGCGCCGCGCAAAGATCCAGAATCTTCATGCCCGCTTTCGGCTCGCACCATTTCGCGATTTCATAGCTTCCCGGATCCTGTACGGAAATACGTCCGTCACGATACAGCGGATCGCTCGCGATATTGTCGCCGGTATATTTGTACAGACCGTCGATATAGGGTTCAAGACGATCGGATTTGTCCATGTCTTCTTCGCTCATGCGCATCGGATTTCGGCGCACGACGACCGGAAGAACATCCAGCGAAGCCATCGCGTAGCGGTAGGCTTTTTTCGAGCCGTATTGCGAGATCCAAAGACGAAGCAGCCATTCGGGAAGCGAGGTTTTCAGCGCCAGTGCCGCTACAGGGTCTTCGGGCATTTCCAGCGGCGTTTCGATGACTTTGTGCAGAATCGCATTGACCATGCCTCGTGATTCGGGCATTTTGCGCGCGGCGATCTTGTTTGCTTCATCGACAATCGCAAAATTGGGCACACGGCTTAGAAACAGGATCTGATACACCGACATCGTTAAAAGAATCGCCGTCTTTGATTTGACTTTGCCTTTGGCAAACCGTTTCCAGGCGTATTCGCATAAAGCGTAGTTCTGGAGTGTGCCGTAAAAAATGTTGGATGCCAGCTTGCGGTCCTTTTCATCCACTTCCTGCAGATGTTCTTTTAAATACAAGTTGGAGTAGGTGCTTTTGCGAATGACATCGCACAGCGCTCTCCAAACCCATTCACGTGAATTCATTGCTTATTCCTCCAGACTCATCGGGTGTACATTGAACTCGATTTTACAGCCTCGGCCATTCGACGCAAACCAGTCTGCGCAAAGCCAGAGTGTCTCGATCAGATGCTCGTCGTTTCGATCGCGCAGAATCATACGAAAGCGGCTTTCCTTGACACGCATCGAGATCTCGGCTGGACCGAGCGTATTGATGCGGCAGTTCTCGAAGCTGTTCTTGAGTTCAAGAGCCATATTGTACGCCAAAACGGGATCGGCATGGCGAACGACGACAGTCGCCAGATATGTATACGGAGGATTTCCACCCTCTTTGCGGTATTTCATCTCCG
>CAOKFJ010000060.1 GCA_948467695.1 uncultured Allobaculum sp.
ATAGTTGGAACCGGCAAAACCGATGAGATCGAATTTGTCTCCGTTTTGTCCGTAGAAACGGATCTGGGCATCATCGATGCTTTCCGCCTGAACAGTATCGCCATTGAACTGTCGCATCAAAGCAACCAGTGCGGAAGATTTGATGACGATGCTTCCTGTCTCTTCGATGACCAGATTGTTCTGCTCATCCGGAGAGAGGATAACCTGAGCGGATTTTGTTTTGTCGCTTCCAGTCAGAACGATGTGGTCCTGAAATACCTGGATGAAAATACCTGTCAGTTCGGTTGTCGGTGAGTTTTGGGGAATGACGCGGTCAACAGCGTCGAGCTTTTTCGTGAACAGTTCCCGATTGATGGAAAAGCGCATGAAGAACTCCTTTCTTCTTTTTTCTTAAGATTAATAACAATAAGGGGGTGCAAAATGTGGATAACTCTGCGAGTTCCCTTTATGTGTCGCTGAAATGACGTTTTTTGAACGGGGATTCGATGCGGGCTTCATGTGGATAAGCGCAAAACCCGTTCGAAAACGGTGAAAAACGGGGGAAAACGATATGTCTACCGAATGTCTAGCCGGTGATTTTTCTCTTGAGGGTATCCACGGCTTCTTTCCAGTCCGCTTCCTTCTCGATTCGCTTGCGCACTTTCGAGCAGGAGGAGGAAATCGTCGTATGATCACGGCCTCCCATTTCGCGTCCGATCGCGGCGTAGGGAAGATTGAGAATGTCGCGCATCAGGTAGATGCAGATCTGTCTCGCCTGCGCGATTTTGCGCTGACGGCTCTTTCCTTCAAGGTCCTGATAGGAAAGTCCGTAGTAGTTGATGACGGTTTTCTTGATTGTCTTGGCGCTGATTTCTTCCGTTTTTACAACCGCCGGTTCGTCTTTGAGAATACCGAGCGTGAAACTCATGGAGATCGTTTCAGGGTTGAAAAGCGTTGCACTGAAGATCAGACGGTTGAGGACGCCTTCGAGGGCGCGCACATCATCAGAATAGCTGACCGCCAGAAAATCGAGCACATCATCATCGACCGGGAACACGTCTTCACGCCCGGCGATTTTCTTTTTCAGAATCAGTTTGGCGGTTTCGGTTTCCGGTTTTCGAATGGAGACAATCAGTCCCGACTGAAAGCGGCTGGTCAGTCGCTTGGTCAGCGTGGGGATGTCCTGTGGATGGGTATCCGATGTCAGAATAATCTGTTTATTGCGGCGGATTAACTCGTTAAAGACAGTAAAGAACACTTCCTGACAGCTGTTGTTGCGCAGGTTCTGAATATCGTCGACGAAGAAATAGTCGCAGTCAAGCAGCTGATCCTTGATTACATCGACAGCACTGAACGATGTGGACTTCGTGCGCATCGCTTCAAGAAGAAGCGAGACGAGATCGCCGGCGTACATGTAATTGACCTTGCATCCGGGACGTTCATGCGTGATGTAATTGCCCATCGCGTTGAGGATGTGCGTCTTTCCAAGACCTGAATTGCCGTAGATCAGCAGCGGGTTAAACAGGCTCTGTCCCTGGGCAATCATCTTGCAGGCGACCAGTGCTTCCTGGTTGGAAGGACCTTGAACAAATGAATCGAACGTGAAGACACTGTTGAATTCGTGGCCGATCATATTGCGGGCTCTGTATTTCAAAGACTCCTCCGGCATCATCTGTTCCATCTCTTTCTGGGAGATGATCTGGATATCAAGGCTTGAGCCCCATACCGAAGAAAGTGTCTCTTCAAAGAGCGCTTTGTTCTCCTGAAGCAGGTTGTTTGCGAGAACGCTGCGATAGGAGACGTAGGCTACGCCGCCCTCGATTTTAAATAAATCGGATTTTTCAATCCATGACATGGCCATGCCATCAAAGTATTCGCTCGTACGAAGCAGGCTGAGCGTCTGCTCCCAGTACTGTTTTACGGGTGATTCCATATATACATTCTGTCCTTTCCGCCTGGATTTTCATTTTAGCCGATTTGAAAGGCTAAAAACAGTGGAATAAACGCCGGTTATCCACATACCTCTGCTGAGGTTGTCCACGTCTGTCAAAACGGAAAGTTTTCCCCAATGTGGATAAGTGTGGATAACTTTGCGTCTTACGCGCTTCACACATGGAGTTATCCACATTATCCACATCGCAAAAGAGCGATACCAAAAGGGGAGAGTTCGAGTTATCCCCAATGTGGACAGTGGAAAGAAACGGGGGTAAAAAGCGATGCTTTTATGGGGATAACTATGTGGATAACCTGCCCAAAACGGGCAGACAAAGCAAAGTTTTCCCCATAGCTATCGCAATAGTGCGTGTTGCGCACATGGTTCCGCAGCGCACTGGGGATAAAATGTGGATAAATTGTGGATAACTTTGAAATGTCTACATGTCCACATCAAAAATAGATTGAAAACGGCAATGGCTATATAGATTAGACATTTTAAAACAGACATTTAAATGTATGCAAACAGACATATACAAATGAATTTAGACATTTAAAACGGGTGAAAACACCCGTTTTTCGCACTTTTTGTGGTGCAGACATGGATTGAGGGCATATTCGTCCAAATTCGGCAGCGCATTTGCATATGTCTGTATTCATGCGCTCCAAATCGTTCATACAGGCGAAGTTATCCCCGTTATCCTCCAAAAAATGTGGATAACTTCACTTAAGTGTGAAAACTCCTTGTGCGAGGCGTACCGAAGAGTTATCCCCCAACTCTTCTTTGAGTGTGTTCATGCTGTTTCAGTTTCCGGAAATGTGCATGTTTGATGTTCGGCGAAGTTATCCACATTGCAATGGGGATAGTGTGGATAACTTCGCTGCACGCAAATCTGCGGTGCGAATGGGAAACGATGGGATGCCAGAACGCAAATACCGGGGACTGATTCAGCAGGCAAAATGGAGAAAGCAGAAAGTTATCCACATACTTATGTGGATACTGTGGATAACTCCAATGAGCGCAGAAAGTCAAAAGCACAGCCGTCCAGCCGCAACCAATGGACACATAATTTGAAGAAGCATCGGGCACAACGATACGTCTGGTTATCCACATTCTGATGGGGATAACCAGACGCGCATCAAAAAGCAGTCTATGCAAAACTCGAGCGTCGATATCTGCAGGAATAAAAACACGGCTGCAGATCGATATGGATGAAATGTGGAATTCCATGATTTTCCGTGTTTTCGGGCAGGGCAGCATTGAGTCGGCGATGCATCAAAAACACATTCGGAAATGCATAGAATATATAGTGGATAGAACATTCACAAAAATGGCGATGCCAAACGTCTGGCTTTTCGCAGTTTCTGCGCAGATCCGTCCTTCGTTTTTGATTCGGACGGTTTTCACGATAAAAGGGAAAGACGTAAAGAAGGGGCGGTTCAGGAAGACGGTTTTTAAAGTCTTTGACAGTGCCCTCTCGAGAGCTGTAAGTCGGATAGTGCGAGTGCCTGCAGGCAGAAAAGAACAGCTTGAGAGCGTTGTTTGGTGAAAATCCCTTGCAAGAAAAAGATTGAAAGTCAATTTATTGACTCGAATTAGCGGTTCATTTGAATTTTATTTGAAAAATATCGCTGTTTTGTTGAATTTATGGTGCCCTAGCGGTTTGTTTCTGTTATTCTTGTTAACAGATTGCAAGCACAGCGGCGCAATTCGTTTAGCGGTGAACGAAACTCCCGCGCTGTTCGTCACGTAATCGGTTTTTTCTTTGGAAGCGCGATGGATCGCATTACTTATTTAAAATCACTCTAATCACCGGCAGTCGCACTATCGTGCGCGTTGACATCCATTTTTTCGTCATGGTATAGTGACAAGCGCAATTAAGAAGAAAAATGATTAATTCTTATAAAGACAGAAAGGAATCCAGGACATGAAACGTACATATCAGCCCAGCAAAATCAAACACCAGAGAACTCACGGCTTCCGCGCTCGTATGGCAACAAAAGGCGGACGCAAAGTATTAGCGAGAAGAAGAGCCAAAGGCAGAAAGGTTTTATCCGCTTAATAAATCACCTGCAAAGGTGATTTTTTTCTCTATATACAAATGAAAAAGCACCAGAGAATCTTGAAGAATACGGAATACTCCTCGATTATCGCCAAACGCCGCTCCTTTGTGAGCCAGGCGTTTATTCTCTATACGCTCCCGCGCAAAGAAGAACACGCGCGCGTGGGCATCAGCGTAGGGAAGAAGATGGGAAAAGCGGTTGTCCGCACCCGCGTAAAGCGCCAGCTTCGCGCCCTGATCGATACCGTATTTGATTTCAACGAGCCATTTGACTCGATCATCATCGCCCGTCCCGTCTTTTCGAAGATGGACTACGCACAGCGTCTTGAAAAACTTCAGGAACTGCGCGAAAAGGCGCTGACCAAATATGAAAGAGGATCCCATGAAAAAATCTCTGCTTGAAAAATTACGGATTCTTCTGCTCTGCCTTCTTGTTTCCATGGGACTTGCCGCCTGCTCCAATCCCCGCGGCACTGATGGAAAAACCAAAGTCGACCAGGTTATCGCTCTGAAACAGGAGACGATCCAGAAGGATCAGGTCAACATTTCCGAAATTTCGGATGAGAACCTGAAAGCCGAGCTCGAAGCATCTGATTCCGACACCATTACTATTGAACCGACCAGCTGGTCTTCCTCCTGGAAGCGCGGATGGTTTGACGGTCTGATCGTCTGGCCGATTGCCCAGCTGATCAACTGGTTCGCAAGCTTTACCGATGCAGGTTGGGGTATTATTCTCGCCACCCTGTTCATTCAGCTTCTGATTTTTGCATTCACCTACAAGTCTCAGATTTCCCAGCAGCGCATGCAGGAAATCCAGCCGCAGATGATGCGCATTCAGGCCAAATACGAAGGCAAGAATGACGAACGCAGCAAAATGCTGATGGCGCAGGAAATGCAGAAGCTGTACACCGACAACGATATTCACCCGTTTGGCAGCATGCTCGTGATGTTTATCCAGCTGCCTGTCATGATGGGTATGTTCTACGCCACAATGCGTGCGGCTACCACTGTGTATGGAAGCTTTATGGGAATGTCCCTGGCAACCACACCTCTGGCTGGCTTCAAATCGCTCCAGTGGGGCATCATCACGGTTTACCTGCTGATGATCGTTATGTCCATCCTGCAGATGGAACTGCCCAAGTGGCTGAACAAGCTTGATATCAAACAGGGACGTGTAAAAGCGCCTAAAGACGATGTCAAACCCGGCGGTATGATGGCCAACACCATGAACATGACTATGTACATGACAACTGCGCTGATCGCGTTCATGTACATCAGCTGGCCGATCGCCATGTCCTTCTACTGGCTCGTATCTTCGATTATCCGTGCGATCACAAGCGTCGCCAGCCACTTCATTTCTCTTGGCGCACGCCAGAAACGTGAAGAGGAAAATCGCAAGAAGAACACAGAAGGCATTCTGAAAAACAGAAAGAAGTAGGAACAGGGAACTATGGAATTCGATCGTTTTACCGGGAAAACTCTCGACGAGGCTCTGGCCGCGGCCTGCAATGCCAAAAATGCGGCAGTTGAAGAACTCACGTATACAGTTGTAGAAGAAAAGTCAGGCTTCCTTGGTCTGGGACGTACGGTCACGATCGAAGCATGGGCACCGAGCGATATTCTCGTTTTTCTCCACGACTATATTCAGACCTACTTTGACAACGCTGAAATGGAAGGCACCGTTGAGGTCAAACTCGACGATGATGACTTCTACCGCATTCAGGTAGACACAAACTGCAATGCCGTTCTGATCGGACGTCAGGGCAGAACGCTCCAGGACTTCAACCGTCTGGTGCGTGCCGCTGCAAGCGCAGTGTTCAAAAAACATATCCGTCTGATGATCGACATCAACGGATACAAAGAAGAGCGTTATGAAAAAGTGACTCGCATGGCGATCCGTATCGCCCGCGATGTACGCCGCACAAAAGTGGACGCGGTTCTTGATCCGATGCCCGCCGACGAGCGCAAAGCCGTTCACAACGCCCTGAGCACAATGGATGGTATCTCGACAAAATCCGAAGGCGAAGGTCTCGGAAGACGTCTGCATATCCTGTACACACCTGAAAAAACAGCACAGTAAGATTCACGAATCCAAAAGGGGAGTTTTCCCCTTTTTTTCACGTTGCGCTAAGCGTCACATTTTCTGCATATCCAATGTGAGTCGGCAGATAACCGGCAGATAAACGATGCGCGCCAAACAGTGTGTTTCGAGTATGACAAGGCGTATGCAAATCAAAGCGGTATCGTTTTAAAGACGCCTGCACGCAAGGCAAAAATGTGGCGAATTGCTTTGGCAGCATTCATGATCATATTTGAAAAATTGTATCTGGATCTGCCTGCACCATTGGCAGAAAAATCCAGATATCTGATTTTCATATATTTTGTTCATATTCTTTCTGGCATCGGAAAGATCATGAAAATCAATAAAAAAGAGTCTGCATCAGCCGTGAGAGAAATCACGGTTTTTGCGATAGATAAAGAATAAAACGATGATATAGAGTGAATGGGACCATTTATGTTCAAATAAAAATCCCATCGCTTTCGCCCAATAAAAAATATGAATGGGCATAGCCGGAAAATCGATTTCCGGCAGGAAGGAGTCTGTATGAAACTGATCGTCGGTCTGGGAAATCCGGGAGAAAAATACGCGGCAACACGTCACAATGCCGGATTTATGGTGATGGACAAACTGGCTGAAAAAGCCGGTGTCGAAATTTCGAAGAAGAAATTCGATGCTCTCTATGTGAAAACAAAAATCAAAGGCGAAGACGTCGTTCTGCTCAAGCCGATGACGTTTATGAACAACTCCGGTTTTGCGGTGCGCGCATGCATGGACTTTTTCAAGATCGAGCCCAAGGATCTGCTTGTGATTTATGACGACCTGGATACGCCGGTCGGCTCGATCCGCCTTAAACCCTCCGGTTCGGCTGGCGGACACAACGGTATGAAAAGCGTCATCAACGCCGCTATGCAGCAGGACTTCGACCGCATTCGCGTGGGCATCGGACGAGATCCGAAAATCAAAATCATCGATTATGTTCTGACACGCTTTCGCGCGGATGAAATCGATGATCTCAACAGCGCCATTGATCAGGCAGCGAAAGCAGCCTGGTATGCGATCGATCACACCTTTGCGCAGACGATGAACCGCTACAATCTCAAGCCCAAAAAGAAAAACGATCCGAAAAAATCGCAGCTTCTGCGCGAGAAGAAAATCGAGACCTACACGCCGGGGAAGACTGATCAGATCTATGCGAAAGATACGGATACGGTTACCGGTGAAGCACACGATGTATATACCCAGAATAGCCCAGACAAGGAGTAGCCATGCCTATGGAATACGAAATCAATCCGGTTCTTGCCTCGATTGAATCCAATCCTCTTACCCGTGAACTGATGAAAAAAGACGGTTCGCTGGGAAATATCGGAGAAATGGAAGAAGCGCTCGTTCTTGCGGCGGCTTTTGCGCAGGATCGAAAGACACGCATAGTCGTCAAGAAAAACAAGTACGAAGCGCAGGAGCTTTACCGCCGCCTTGCGATGCTCATGCAGGAGGTTGTTCTCTATATCACGGACGAATCTCTGCGCATTCAGGCGATCGCTTCCTCTCCGGAAGAGCGTGACAACCTGCTCTCGGCGCTGGTGCAGATGCGCCAGGATTTTCCGAAAATCATCATTGCGAATACGGCCGCATATACCCGCTTTCTGCCGGATGTGAACTTCTTCGATGCCTGCTGCACGACCGTGCGCACGACAGAGAACATTTCGCGCAAAACGCTGATGGATAAACTGGTTCGCATGGGGTATGCGCATGTCAACTATGCACAGACACCGGGAAGCTTCGCTTCGCGAGGCGGAATTCTCGATGTCTACTCCCTGAATTATCCCGATCCGATTCGTATCGAGTTTTTCGATACGGAAATTGATTCCATCCGCTTTTTCAATCCCGATACACAGCGCACGGTGCGTTCGATCGATGAAGTTGTGCTTGTTCCGGCAAGCGACATTCTGTTCTCCGATGAACAGGTCGATACCATTCTTTCTTCAGCGAGCGAAAAGCTTGCCGAGCAGCTGGAGAAAACCGATCCGGTCGGCAGGGAGTTTCTGCAGAATACGGTGGAAGCCGATCTGCGGGCAATCAAAGATCACGATCCCCAGCCGCGTCTGTACCGCTACTATCCCTTTGTCAAAACCTCTTCGGTTCTCGATTACGCTCCCGAATCCGAAGTCATTCTTTCCTCTGTGGAAGCTGTTGAGGAGAACGCGAAGAAAATCGTGCAGGACAATGCGTCCTACATGGCAGAAGAAGTACAGGATTTTCAGGCGCTTCCCCGCTATACGATGTTTCACGACATCTATGCGCTCGAAAAGCAGAACAAGCCGCTTAAGATTCATGATTTCATGCCTTTCGATCACCCGATCGAATCGGGCATTCATCCCATTGACGCGCCAACCGTCAACTACCGTGGATGGATACCGGTAGAAGCCATAAAAGACAATGTCGTTTTCGC